>CAXTUV010000238.1:3376-5484 GCA_964247445.1 uncultured Acidobacteriaceae bacterium
CGTGTGGCCGTTCTCGACCGTAAGCGTTTGGTGCGGCAGCGCGGCGAATGCGACGGGGTCGAAGCTCTTCTCCTGCCCGGCAGCAAGCGTCAGCGTGCTGCCCTGGGTACCGACCGCGGGCATCAGCGCGATGTCGATCTTCGCGAACAGTTCCGTGCTCACATCCTTGCTTTGGAAGCCGGGCGCGGCGATGTGCAGCTCGAGCGTTTGCCCGGTTGGCGCGAGGGTCGCCGTGCCGTCCTGCGCGGTGTGAAGCGTTGCAGGGAGCGTATCGACGCCGATGAGGGCATCTCGGATCGGCGCATTCCCAGGGTCATGCACAGTGATCTTAATGGACGGCGGGTCGGGGGTTTGCGCGGGCAGACCCGAAGCAAGAAGGAGAAGCGGAAACAGAGCAAAGAGCAGCTTGCATTGCATGAACGTGGGTCCTTGCCAACCATCGTATAGTGAAGGTATGTCGATCGCGGGAAACATCAAGGGCATTGCCAAGGGCATGAGCATTACCTTCGGGGAGATGTTCCAGCCTACTGAAGTAGAGAACTACCCGGACGGCCCCGGGCCTACGAAGGGCGCTGTCATCCAGGAGCGGTTTCGGGGCGCGCACTTGTTACAGCGCGACGAGAATGGCTTGGAAAAGTGCGTGGCCTGCTTTCTGTGCGCGGCGGCCTGCCCCGCCAATTGCATTTACATCGAGGCTGCGGAGAATACGGCTGAAAAGCGCTTCTCGAGCGCCGAGCGCTACGCCAAGGTCTACAACATCGACTACAACCGCTGCATCTTCTGCGGCTATTGCGTGGAGGCCTGCCCGACGGACGCCATCACGCACGGCCACGGCTTCGAGCTCGCAAGCCTGAACGCGGGTACGCTGATCATGCGCAAGGAAGACATGCTCGTGCCCGACCTGGGGCTGCCGGGCGGCGTCGCGGCCGGGGCTGAGTCGACCAAGTAAGTTTTGCGGAAACGAGACGGCGGCTCCTACACGCGGAGCCGCCGTTGTTTATTGCGGGTTGCATCCCACTGCTGAGAGGGCAAGCCATGGCGAGTGTACGGGTGTTCGCGTATGCGAAGGCGATTGACGGCAAGGAAGAAGCAGTACGCGAGCAGTTTCTGGAACTGGTGAAGGCAAGCCGCGCCGAGGAAGGCGCGGAACTGTATGAGCTGTTTGAGTCGACCGATGGCGGCGAGTTTCTGGTCAATGAGCAGTATGCGGGGCTCGAGGACTTTGAGCAGCACAAAACCTCCGACCACTTTCGCAACGCCATGACCGCCCTCAAGCCGCTGCTCGACGGAGACATCAAGATCTGGGTTGTGGACCCGGTTGAGCCGGTGCTGTAGCCGTTTCCACTTCGAATCAAAGGTGCAACAAGCTGTCGCGGGCGGTTTGCATTGCATTTCGGCTTTCTCGGACATACTGAAGAAAAGCGCCCCTTTGCCGGGGCGCTTTTCTTTTGCCCCGAGGAGAGCCGTGTGAAGCCTGAAGAGTTCCTGTCGAAAGCCGTGGATGCCGCCCGTGCCGCCGGTCATATCTTTCCCGAGTACGCCGCATGCGAAGCCGCACTGGAGTCGGCGTGGGGGCAGTCTAAACTGGCCGTCGAGGCAAACAACCTGTTCGGGCAGAAGCAGTCGCACCCGGCGCGCGGGGCTTCGCTGACTCTGCCGACGCGCGAGTTCCTCCATGGCGCGTGGGTATTTGTGGAGGCGCAATGGGTGATGTTCACAGACTGGCGGGACGCCTTTCATCACCGCATGGCGCTCCTGCGGTCGCTTGAAAATGGCTGCCCGGACTACAAGGCGGCGCTCGCGGCGGCGACGGGGGAGGAGTTCGTGCGCTGCGTATCGAGGAGTTGGTCGACGGACCCGGGGAGGGCGGGGAAGGTGCTTGCGCCTGTCCTGATGCAGGCTTAAAGCTTGCGGCTGCGCGGTGTGGAGGTGCGTCCAACAAGCGCGACAGCGTCAGGAGCATTCTGATGAAGGATAAAAGTGTGACTTACTGGCGATTTGCATCGCAGCGATGATCGTATGCAGACTAAATAGCTCAACGCTTTCTGTGACAATCACCGAGGTGCGCAAGATACTCCGCTGGAGAGATAACTGTGATGCGTTTACTG
>CAXTUV010000239.1:0-5468 GCA_964247445.1 uncultured Acidobacteriaceae bacterium
GCGGCATGGCGCGACTATCGGCGCACCGATTTCCATGGGTATCGCGAACCGCGATTGGGAAAACTGGCGCGAGATCCTGCCCGTGGGCGCGGGCGACCCCGCGAAGCACAAGGCAGTTGCGAGTCCGCGCCCGGGCCATGCAGACCTTGCCGGATCCTTAAAGTATGACTTTAAGGATGCTCGTTATGTACTGGAGCGTGCTTCAGCTCGGGAGTCGACAGCTCGCGTCGCTGCCGGGGCGATCGCCAAGCTCCTCCTGCGTGAGCTTGGGATCGAGGTGTTGTCGCACGTGGTCCGAGTAGGCCGGGCGGAGCTCGACCGCGATGCTTCGTGGGAAGAAGTCGCCGCGCTGGCCCGCAAGGATGAAGTTGTGCTCGGCTGTGTCGACCCGGAAGCGGAAGCCCGTATGAAAGCCGAGGTAGACCTGGCGCTGCGTACGGGCGATTCGATCGGCGGTGTGTTCGAGGTAGTCGTTCACGGAGCGCCGGCCGGCATCGGCACGTATGCGAACTGGGATGAGCGGCTTGACGGGCTGCTCGCGCAAGCGGTGATGAGCCTGCAAGCAGTCAAAGCAGTGGAGCTGGGACGCGGCGTGACGGCGGCGGAGTCGCTCGGGTCGGAAGTGCACGATGCCATCGCGTATGCAGGCCTGGACGCGCCTGTGAATGGACACACCCGGTTCCGGCGCGAGCGCAACAACGCGGGCGGGGTCGAGGGCGGCATTTCAAACGGTGAGGACATCGTGATCCGGGGCTACCTGAAGCCCATCTCGACCCTGCGCCGTCCGCTCGCCTCTGTGACCTACGAGGGCAGGGAAGAAACCAAGGCCGCCTATGAGCGGTCGGATGTGTGCGTGGTGCCCGCGGCCGGGGTCGCGGCGGAGGCCATGGTCGCGCTCGCGTTTGCCCGGCTTGTGCTCGAAAAATTTGGCGGCGATTCGCTGCGGGAGCTCCGGCGCAACTACGAGGGGTACCTCCAGCAGATTCGCGCATACTAAGTAGTGGCAATGATCTACACCATCGTGAAATACCCTGACCCGGTGCTGCAACAACCGGCGGCCCCGGTTACCGTTTTTGACGCCGAGCTGCAAACCTTAGTCGACGATATGTTCGCTTCCATGTGGGAGGCGAAAGGCATCGGCCTGGCCGCGCCGCAGATCGGCATCTCCAAACAGATCACCGTGATTGACCTGAGCTTCAAGGAGCGGCCCGAGGATAAGATCGTCCTCATCAACCCGGAGGTCACCTTCCGCGATGGTCGGCAGTATGAAGAGGAAGGCTGCCTGTCCTTGCCGGACATTCGCGAGAAAGTCTCACGCTCGGCCAAAGTCAAGGTGCGCGCGCAGGATACTTCCGGCGCATGGCAGGAGTATGAGGGCGAGGAACTGCTCGCCCGGGCTTTCCAGCATGAGATCGACCACCTGCACGGGATTCTCTTTTTCGCGCGCGTTTCGATGCTCAAGCGCGACCTGATCCTCCGGCGCATCAAAAAATTGCAGAAAGCAGGCGATTGGTGAGGCTGGTTTTCTGCGGGACGCCGGAGTTTGCCGTGCCTTCGCTCGCTGCTTTGCATGGAGCGGGGCACTCTGTCGAGCTGATTTTGACTCAGCCTGACCGGCCTTCCGGGCGAGGGATGCAGCTTGCGCCCTCACCTGTGAAACAGTGGGCGCTCGCGCATGGGCTGCCGATCGCGCAACCAGAGAAGGTCCGCACCAACCCGGAACTCCAAGCAAAACTTGAAGAAATTGCCCCGGACGCGATCGCTGTGGTTGCCTACGGACGCATCCTCCCGGCATGGATGCTCGCGCTGCCTCGGCTTGGGTGCATGAACCTTCATGGGTCGCTGCTCCCAAAATACCGAGGAGCCGCGCCGATCCAATGGGCGGTCGCGCGGGGTGAGCCCGTGACAGGCGTCACAACAATGCTGCTCGAGGAAGGCCTGGACACCGGCCCGATGCTGGAGCGGCGCGAGCTGCGCATCACGCCTGACGCAACCGCGGCCGAGCTTTTTCCACGGCTCGCCGAGCTGGGAGCCCCGCTGCTTGTCTCCACACTGGAGGGGCTTGCCGGCGGGGGCTTGATACCCGAACCCCAGGATGCCGGCAAAGCCTCCCACGCCCCGATACTCACTCGCGAGGATGGCCGCATCGACTTCGCTCGCCCGGCGACGGAGAGCTACAACCGCTGGCGCGGCTTCCAGCCGTGGCCCGGTGCTTGGACCCTGCTCAACGGCAAGAAGCTGACCTTTACCCGCCTCGCTCGGCCCACCTACTTTATGGGGTACGCACCCGGCACTCTTTTTGTTGAGAGCGACACCCTGTATCTCTGCTGTAGTCAGTCGAGCGCTGTGGAGGTGCTGGAACTCCAGCTTGAAGGCAAGCGCCCCAGTTCCGCCGCTGACTTCCTACGCGGCTACCCACATTTGTTGGGTGCCCGCCTTGCTTAGCCCGGTCGCCCCGGCCCGCGCTGCCGCCGCGCATGTGCTCCTGATGGTCGAGCGAGGCACGGCGCATGCGGACGAGCAAATGCGGACGCCGCGCATCAACGCGCTTTCCCGTCAGGACCGTGACCTGACGACCGAGCTGGTCCTGGGTACCCTGCGCTGGCAGGCGGTGCTGGACCGCGAGCTGGCCGCGCGGCTGCGCTACCCCGAGTCCGACATGCACTTCGGGGTGATTGTCGCGCTGCGCCTCGGCGCGTACCAGCTGCTGTTCCTGGATCGCATCCCGCCGCACGCGGCAATCAATGAGAGCGTCGAGCTCGCGAAGGAGGCGGATGGCCCGCAGATGGCCGGCCTTGCCAACGCGGTCCTGCGCCGGCTCCTGCGCGAGCGCGGCGAGCTGCAGTCCTTGCGGATGCACCCCGCCGACGCTTACCCGCGCTGGATGGTGGACCGCTGGCGCGCCCGTTTCGGCGAGGATGCTGCGCAAAAGATCTGCGCCGGTGGCCAGCAGCCCCCGCCCACAACGGTGCGCGGAGGCGAAAGCGGGGAGCCCGGCGCATTTCTCACCGCTGCCCGGCGCAGCGCCAAGGGCGACCCAACCCCGCCTGAAAGCCGTATCCAGGATGAGGCCTCGCAGCTCGTCGCCGAACTCGCGGCGCTTGATGCAGGCCCTAGCATTCTGGACGCCTGCGCCGCTCCAGGCGGCAAGACGGCGATTCTGGCCGAACGCAATTCCCAAGCCGACGTTACCGCCATGGATGTGAGCGCCGCCCGACTACGCATCATGCAGCGCCGTCTGCCCTGGACCGACCGGGTGCGGTTTACCCCGGCGGATGCGACCCTGCACGCCCCCGGCCCGGTGTACTCAGCCATCCTGTGCGACATGCCTTGCTCCGGTACGGGCACGCTCGCGCGCAACCCTGAGATACGCCATCGGCTCGCGCTGCCCGACCTCGCGCGGCAGGCCGAGCGCCAGAAAGCGATTCTCGCGGCATCGCTGAAGAACCTCGCCCCGGGCGGGCGACTGTTGTACTCGACCTGCTCGCTGGAGCCGGAGGAGAATGAGGACGTAGTTGAAGGGGTCCTCCTTACGGCGAAACACGTCGCGCTGCAGCCAATCGGGCCGGTGCTCGATACTCTTCGTGACCGTGCTGTGCTGACTGACGCGGGGCACGCCGCGCTCACGGCCACAGCGCTTGCCGGCCCCTACCTGCGCACCATCCCGGGCGTCCATCCGTGCGATGGCTTCTTCGCCGCGCTTCTGCACCGGGCTGCCTAGCTCGCACATCTGTGAGCCCATGCTAATCGGTATTGATTCCTTTGCCGCCGCAACCCCCGGCACGGCTCCAGCCCAGCGCGTGAGCGAGCTGGTTGAGGAGATTGTCGCGGCGGACCAGGCCGGCTTGGATGTGTACGGCCTCGGCGAGCACCATCGGGCCGAGTACCTCGACCAAGCGCCTGTGGTCATCCTGGCCGCGTCGGCCGCGCGCACGAAGACTATCCGTCTGTCGAGCGCGGTGACGGTCCTCAGCGCCGCCGACCCGGTGCGCGTGTTTCAGGAGTTCGCCACGCTGGACCTGCTCTCGAACGGTCGGGCGGAGATTGTGGCCGGGCGCGGTTCGTTTACTGAGTCGTTTCCTTTGTTCGGCTATGCAATTGAGGATTACGATTCGCTCTTCGCCGAGAAACTCGACCTGCTGCTCAAGCTGCGCGCGCAGCCCCGCGTTACCTGGTCCGGCAGGCACCGCGCCCCGCTTATCGGGCAGGACATTTATCCGCGTCCGGTGCAGGCCCTACTGCCGGTATGGCTCGGGGTGGGCGGCACGCCCGGGTCGTTTGCCCGCGCCGGAACCCTGGGCTTGCCGCTCATGGTGGCGATCATCGGCGGCGAGCCCCACCGGTTTCGGCCGTTGATCGAGCTGTATCGCCGCGCGGGCGCAAACGCCGGTCACCCGGCCTCGCAGCTCAAGGTCGGCGTTCACGTGCTGGGGTATGCGGCGGAAACCGATCGCAAAGCCGCGGACGATTTCTTTCCAGGCTACGCGGAGGCATTCACCAAGATCGGCCGTGAACGCGGATGGCCGCCGGTGACCCGCGCCCACTTCGACGCGCTGCTGGGGCCTACCGGCGCACTGATGGTCGGCGCGCCGGAAACGGTCGTGGACAAAGTTCTCCGCATGAGTGAGGCGCTCGGCGGCCTCGCGCAGGTCAGCTTCCAGATGTCGGTCGCCGGTTTGCCGCATGGAAAGCTTCTGCGGTCGACGGAGGTCATCGGGGCTCGGGTTGCGCCGATGCTCCGGCAGGCTGCGGTTCCCATTTGATTGCGGGGTATTCTGCTCATGGAGGGTGCATGGTGGGTACGATTGCCGAAGCCGTAAGCCGGATTATCAGTGTCGAAGAATACCTGAACACCTCCTACCGCCCGGACCGGGAGCTGGTGGACGGACGTCTTGAGGAAAAACCCATGACGACGATGCTGCACTCATATGTGCAAGGGTTGTTGAGTCAATGGTTCTTGAACCACAAAAAACAGTGGGGAATTCTGGCTATGTCCGAGCCGCGAACGCGGGTGCAAGAGGAGCGTTTTCGCCTTCCGGACGTCGCGGTCGTGCTGTCCGGGACCAAGATGCGCAATGCGCCGATGGAAAAGCCGCCCCTGATTGCCATCGAGATTATGTCTCCCGAAGACGCCTTTACCACGCTTCGTCGTCGCGCATCTGATTTCGCGCGCATGGGTACGAAGCATGTCTGGCTCATCGACCCTGAAGACCGGTTTGTCTACATCTTTGACGGCGTGGACTGGCGCACAACGGAGACGCTACAGGTGCCTGAGTCACCCATCCACCTCGATGTAGGTTGGCTTTGGTCGCAAATCGACGAGGAGCTCTGACCCAGCGCCGTTCCAGGCGCGGCTTTTTCTGGCGGAAGAGCCATGTGGAGAGTGGCTGCGAACTTCGCATGGGATAAGAACAGCTTCAGGGCGCGGGCCGCAGCATTACTTCCGCACCCGCCTCCACGCGAAAACC
>CAXTUV010000240.1:0-295 GCA_964247445.1 uncultured Acidobacteriaceae bacterium
CGCGCCTCGATGTGCTGCGCCAACAGCTCGCCGAGCACGACCTGCTCGGTGAAGTTCTTCGCGCCGATCACGGGCCGGTCGAAGCGCGGCGGGGCGCAAGCAGTAATCAACGCAAGCAGCGCCGCGCAGAATCCTGCACCCTGTACCCTCCACCCTCCACCCTGCCTCATCGCCCCGGCACTCTGAACCGCGACTCCGCCCAGCCCAGGAGTGTATCCGCCCCGAGCGCGAGCAGCGCCGCCGGGATCGCCCCGGCCAGCACCAGGCGGTTGTCAACCGAGGCCACCCCGCGAAA
>CAXTUV010000240.1:352-5462 GCA_964247445.1 uncultured Acidobacteriaceae bacterium
CCGCCCGCGCCTACGGCCGCTGCGATGGTCGCGATGCCGACCGCTGTTACGGTTGCGGTCCGAAGGCCGGCAAGGATCACGGAAGCTGCCAGCGGCAGCTCGACCTTGAACAGGCGCTGCCATCCGGTCATCCCGAGCGCGTGGGCTACGTCGACCACCGCCGGCTCGACCCCGCGGATGCCGACATAGGTGTTGCGCAGGATGGGCAGCAGGGCATACCCGGCAAGCGCGACGATGGCGATGCGCGAGGCCCGCTCGCCCAGCCACGGCAGCGGCAGCAGGAAGCCGAAGAGCGCGAGCGAGGGGATGGTCTGAATAATATTCGCGACGGTAAGCGCGGGCTTCGCAAGCCGCTCGTAGCGGGTCAGCAGGATGCCGAGCGGGACGCCGATGCCGGCCGCGAACACGAGCGCCGCGCCGGTGAGCCACAGGTGTTCGAGCGTGAGGGTCACAATCTCGGTCCAGTGTTGCCGCAGGAAGCCCATCAGGAAACCGCCTCCCGCTCGCCGCGATGGAACGCCCGCACATACGCCCGGACCTCGGGTTGCTGCGAGGCCAGGAACTCCGCCGGGGGCAGGTCCGCGACCAGGCGGCCTCCCTCAATCAGCACAATGCGGTCGGCTAGGTACATCGCTTCGTCGAGGTCGTGCGTGACCAGCAGGACGGTCTTGCTTTTGCCCTCGTCGCGTAAGCGTACAAGAAGCGCCCGCAGCATGTCCTGCATCTCCGCGCGGGTCAAAGGGTCGAGTGCGCCGAAGGGCTCGTCCATCAGCAGGAGCTCCGGCTCCGCCGCAAGCGCCCGGGCCAGGCCTACCCGCTGGCGCTGGCCGCCCGAGAGCTGGTGCGGATACCGGCCGGCGAACTGCGCCGGGTCGAGCCCGACGGATCGGAGCAGCGCGTCCACCCCGGAAAAGCGCTGCCCTTGTAACTCCGGCACCATCGCCACATTGCGCGCGACAGATACATGCGGGAACAGCCCGGTCTCCTGGATGACATAGCCGATGCCACGCCGGAGCGCGATCACATCTTCCCCGGCCACATCGCGCCCGCGCACCCGGACCGTTCCTTCGGTCGGCGCATTGAGCCGATTCACCATCCGCAGCAGCGTGGTTTTACCTGAGCCCGACCGGCCCAGCATCGCCGTGACCGAGCCGGCTTCGAGCGTCAGATTCACATTCGCCAGCAGAAAGCGCCCGTCCGGCAGCCGCAGCGACACACCCGAAAACTCCACGCCCGCGGCCATGCGGCGCTACGAACCCGGCGCGGGTTCAGGTTCGGCGGAGTACGAAGCCGTCGGCGTCGCGCCCTGCGAACCTTTCACGCGCACCACCGTGATCTTTGAGAAGCCTTCCTTGAACGAGGGCGGACGCAAACGTTCGGCCATCTTCTGCATGGTTTCCTCGGCCACGATGCGCTCGCGCCGGCGGTTGCGGTCCATGCACACCTCATACGGCACGTCGAAGAAAACTGCGTGCACCTCATAGCCGAAGCTCTTGGCCATCTTGATCCACTGCCGGCGCTCGTGCGGGCTCAGGTTGGTCGCGTCCACATAATTCCAGGGCATCTTCGCGATCAAGCGCGCCCGCAGCAGTGAGCGCAGGGTTGAGAAGACCAGCCCTTGATAGCGCTGCTCCGTAATGTCGTCGAACAGGATGGTGCGCAGCATGTCCGAGGACAAGGGCTGCACCGCGCGGCGCTTAAACCAGGTGGTTTTGCCCGAGCCTGGCAGCCCAATGGTGAGCACCACAAATCCGCGCGGAGCCCGGGGTGCCGCGCCTTCGGCTGCCGGGGGCGGAGTCGCGGTCGAGTCCGGCTGGTGTTCGAGCTCCAGCCTGCCCTCGGGTTCGGCGTAAACCGGCGCAAAGTCGCCCTGCGGCGCGTCCTCCTCCTCGCCGTGCTCAGGCGCGTCGGCAAACTCGCCTTCCGGTTCGGCTGTGACCGGCGCGCGGTCAGGGTACTGCGGTCGCAGTGGTGCCATCCCGCCCTGGGGCAGCTCCTGCCCGATCCTGCCTGTTTGCTCCGTGGTTACTGCCGGCTTGCGTTTGCTTCCGCCGCGTCGTCTCATTGCCCGTGTGCGCCACCCACTCTAATATGTCGGCGAAAGCCTTTGCGCCCCGCCGTTTCCCCGATGCTCAGGCATTTCCCTCGAAAGCGTAATGGCGCATGGAATTCCGGCGGGCGTCTTCGTGAGCGGCCGCGGCCGCACGATACCGCCGAAATGCTTTAGCATCGACTTTGCGCGAAATGAGGGCGACAGGGGAGAGCATGGCAGTCAAGGTTGGCATCAATGGATTCGGCCGCATCGGCCGCAATGTATTCCGGACAGCGTTGGGCTCGAGCGATATCGAATTTGTCGCGGTGAACGACCTTACATCACCCGCCACTCTGGCGCATCTGCTCAAGTACGATTCCATCCTGGGCAACCTGCCGCACGCTATCGAATCGACCGCGGATTCGCTCACGGTCGACGGGAAGGCGATCAAGGTGTTCGCCGAGCGCGACCCGGCGAAGCTGGACTGGAGCTCGACGGGCGCGGAGGTGGTCATCGAGTCGACCGGACACTTCACCGATGCAACCAAGGCCAAGGCGCACCTGCAAGGCACCGTCAAAAAAGTCATTATTTCGGCTCCGGCAACAAACGAGGACATCACGGTCGTGCTCGGGGTCAATGGGGACAAGTACGACCCAGCCAAGCACCATGTGATCTCAAACGCATCGTGTACGACAAACGGTCTCGCGCCGGTGGTTAAGGTCATGCACGAAAGCTTCGGGATCGTTTCGGGCATTATGACGACGATCCACAGCTATACCAACGATCAAGTGATCCTTGACTTCCCGCACAAAGACCTGCGCCGCGCGCGCGCCGCTGCCCTCAGCATGATCCCGAGCTCGACCGGCGCGGCGAAAGCGCTCAAGCTGGTCATCCCGGAGATGGCGGGCAAGCTCGACGGCTTCGCGATGCGCGTACCCACGCCCAATGTTTGCATTGTGGACCTGACGTTCGTCGCGGAAAAGCCGGTCTCGGTGCAGGCGGTCAACGACGCGCTGAAAGCAGCCGCCGAGGGGCCGCTGAAGGGCATCCTGGGCTATACGACCGAGCCGCTGGTGTCGGTCGACTTCCGGGGAGACTCCCGGTCCTCGATCGTGGACTCCGAGCTGACCAAGGTTGTCGGGCAGTCTGTGAAGGTACTGAGCTGGTACGACAACGAGTGGGGCTACTCCTGCCGGGTGCGCGATTTGGTCGGGTTCGTCGCGTCGAGAGGGTTGTAGGTGCGCACGAACATCCCCGGCGAAAGCCCATACGAGTCGGTGATCGGATTCTCGCGCGCGGTGCGGGTAGGCGAACGTGTGCTCGTTTCCGGAACCGGCCCGGTCGGCGCGGATGAAGCGGGAGTAGAAGAGCAAGCCCATTGCGTGCTCGGCATCATCGGGCAGGCGCTCGAAAAGGCTGGCGCGAGCCTCGCGCAGGTCGTCCGCACCCGCATCTATCTCACCAACCGAGAGGACTGGGAGCCGGTCGGCCGCGTACACGGCGAGGCTTTCGGGGCTGTTCGCCCGGCGGCCACCATGGTGGTCGTGTCCGCACTGCTCCACCCCGCATGGCGCGTCGAAATGGAAGCCGAAGCCGTGCTCGACGAGTGAAGGAGTTAAATGCCGAAGTTATCCATTCGTGACCTTGATTTGCGCAACAAGCGTGTACTCGTCCGCGTTGATTTCAACGTGCCGCTTTCCGAGGACGGCACGGAGATCACCGACGACACGCGCATCCGCGAAACACTGCCCACCTTGGAGTATGCGCTCCAGAACAAGGCGAAGTTGATCCTGGTTTCACACCTGGGCCGGCCCAAGGGCAAGCCGAACCCGAAGTACAGCCTGCGCCCGGTGGTGGACCGGCTGCGCATCCTGCTGGACAAGCGCATGGGCGAGAATGTCAACGTCGCGTTCGCGCCGGACTGCGTGGGCGAGATCGCGGAAGAGCTCGCGCGGCAGCTTGAGTCCGGTCAGGTGCTGCTGCTTGAGAACCTGCGCTTCCACCCGGAAGAAGAGGCAAACGATCCCGGGTTCGCGAAGCAGCTCGCGGCGGTGTGCGAGGTGTATGTCAATGATGCTTTCGGCACGGCACACCGGGCGCATGCCTCCACCGAGGGCATCACCCACCATGTGCCGCAGGCAGCCGCTGGGCTGCTGATGGAGAAAGAGCTTGAGTTCCTAGGTCGGGCCGTTGGTGCCGCGGAGCCGCCCGCCAAGCCGTTTGTCGCGATCCTGGGCGGGGCCAAGGTGTCGGATAAGATCGGGGTCATTGAAAATCTGCTCGGCAAGGTGGATGCGCTGCTCGTGGGCGGCGGCATGGCGTACACCTTCCTGAAAGCCAAGGGGCAGGGCGTGGGCAAATCGCTGGTTGAGGCGGACAAGGTAGAGCTCGCGAAGACACTTTTAGAGCGCGCCGGCGGCCGCCTGCACCTACCGGTTGACCACGTGTTGGCCGACCGGTTCGCGCCGGATGCCGCCACGCACATTGTCGCGGGCGATGGGGACTTCCCGTCCGACTGGATGGCGCTTGATATCGGCCCGGCGACCGTGGAGCGGTTTTCGGCCGTGATCGCCGGGGCCGCGACCATTGTTTGGAACGGACCCATGGGCGTGTTTGAGCTGCCCGCTTTCGCCGCCGGCACCACCGCAATCGCCGAGGCGGTCGCGGCGAACGCGGCGGCCACCACCATCGTCGGCGGCGGCGATTCAGTCGCCGCACTTAAGCAGGCCGGCATCGCCGAGGGCATCAGCCATATCTCCACCGGCGGCGGCGCTTCGCTCGAGTTCCTGGAAGGCAAGCGCTTGCCCGGCGTGGACGCGCTTACGGAAAGGTAGGGGGAGCGATCGCCGGCACGAGAACACCGCTCATCGCGGCCAATTGGAAGATGTACAAAACGCCGGAGGAGGCTTGCGCCTGGGC
Organism: uncultured Acidobacteriaceae bacterium; assembly: GCA_964247445.1. Classification (GTDB taxonomy): domain Bacteria; phylum Acidobacteriota; class Terriglobia; order Terriglobales; family Acidobacteriaceae; genus EB88. The sequence goes on from CAXTUV010000240.1 coordinate 5,304, forward strand.
CCGGGCGTTTGTGCCGCTCGTGGAAGGCCATACGCGCGACGAGATCGCCGTGTGCCCGCCATACCTATGCCTCGGCCCCCTCGTGCAAGCGGTTGAGGGCTCCGGCGTGTTGGTCGGCGCGCAGGATATGCATCCGGAAAAAGAAGGGGCGTTTACCGG
>CAXTUV010000241.1:0-5451 GCA_964247445.1 uncultured Acidobacteriaceae bacterium
CACAAGGAAAGGCACCGGCTTTCGGTGGAACTTTTCCCTTGACGCATTTCCGGCCGCGCTTTAGCGTCCTCATCGCATGAGGATTTCGCTTGCATTCGCCTCGCTAGCCTGGAGCCTGCTGGCGGGCTGCGGTCCGGCGCAGCCGCCGATCACACGGGATCTCGTGGCGGGCAGCTACCTTTACCGATCGGAAGACCCCGAGGACAAGAAAACGGATCACGCGTGGGACCGCTTAACCCTTCGCCTGGACGGGGAATACACCCTGGTGCAAGGAGGGCCGACTAAACCCAGATCCGAGGTGACGGGCGCTTGGCGGCTTTCCGGCGGCAGCCCTTCGGAGGTCGATCTCGACTGCGCGGGCTATCCGGTCCGTGTGAAGGCGGGTGAGGTCAGGCTCGTGCTCGATGACGACCTCGGCATCTGGTACGCCAAGGCACGGTGAAGCCCCGCCCCGAGTCGCCCTTTCGCCGTGTGCGGTACCCTGAACTCCATGGCAATGAAAGACTTACTTGACGTAATCGACCGCGAGATCGCGAAGCTGGAACAGGTACGGAGCCTGCTGGAGGGCGAGGACGCGGACGGCGCGGCTCCGATCCCGCGTGGCTCCGAACCGAAGCCCGCCGCCAAGCGGCCCGGCCCGGCCAAGGGCACCAAGCGCCAGCTCAGCGAGGAAGCGCGGGCGCGCATCGCCGCCGCCCAGAAAAAGCGCTGGGCCAAGAAGAACGGCGGCTCGGAGGAAGCCGCGGCCGAGTAGCCTGTTCACGGTCGGCAAGTCTGCCGCGCAGCTGATTCCAGCTTGGCTGCTCCCGCATGTCCAGGGATGGAAGCAGTCCTGAAAGGCGAGGGCAGCTCGGGCCTGTCGGCGGCAAGGCCCGCCATACCGCCCAAGCGATACATCACCGCTTGCCTCACCCGACATCCCCCAGCGCGCAATCCCGCTCAACAGCCTGCTGCCTGTACCGGCCCATGCCTGGCAAACGGGCCTACGGCTTCAGGGATAGTCCGCCGAGTCGATGCGGCCGAACTCCCGGCCCAGGCAGTCCCGTGTTCCGCCGCCGTCCAGCCGCACCGTTACCAGTGCTGAGACAGCCATGGGCAGCTCGCTTCAAGCTGCCCGACCGGCCTGCGCGTTTGAAAGGGGGCAGGATGCCGATCTACAAAAGACCTCGGTCCCCAAGGCGGCACAAAGGACCCGGAGATCGCGAAGTGGCTTGAAACAGGGCCCGTGCTGGGCGCGCACAAGCCGATCCACGTCCCGCGGCGCGAGCATGACGCGTTTAGCCCGCGCCTCGATCAGGTAGCCTTTCAGCAAGGTCGCCTAGGCGATGCCCATGCCGCCGGTGACGCCGTAAATCTCGCCGGTGACGTAGCTTGCCTCCTGCGACGCGAGAAGCACGTAGACAGGCGCCAGCTCAACCGGCTGCCCGGCACGCTTGTAGGCGGTCTTTCCGCCGAGGCTTTTCAGCTTCTCCTCGTCCCCGTCCGCTTCCTGCAGCGGCGTCCAGATCGGCCCGGGCGCGACCGCGTTGATCCGGATGCCATACTCCTCCATCAGCTGCTGGCTCAGGCCCTTGGTAAAGTTCGCGATGGCCGCCTTGGTCACGGCATAGTCGAAGATGTTGCCGGCCGGCTTGAAGCCTTGAACGCTGGTGGTGTTGATGATCGAGGCCCCCGGCTTCAGGTGCGGTACCGCAGCCTTGGTAATCCAGAAGATCGAGTAGATGTTGGTCTTCATGAGCGTGTCGAAGCGCTGGGTCGAGGTCGCAAGCAGGCCTTCGGTATTGCCCATCTTGGCCGCATTGTTGACCAGGATATCGAGGCCGCCCAGCTGCTCAACGGCATCGCTGACCAGGCGCTGGCAGAAGCCCTCGTGCGAAATGTCGCCGGGCAGCAGGACGGCTTTGCGGCCGGCATCGCGGATGTAGCCCGCAACCTCCTCGGCATCCTCCTGCTCTTCCGGCAAGTAGCAGACGGCAACGTCGGCGCCTTCGCGGGCAAACGCGATGGCCGCGGCGCGGCCGATGCCGGAGTCCGCACCGGTGAGCAGCGCCTTGCGTCCGGCGAGGCGGCCGCAACCCTTGTAGGACAGCTCGCCGCAGTCGGGCTTTTCGCTCATCTCGGCTTGGGTGCCGGGGGCGGTCTGAACCTCCACCTTGGAAGGCGGCCCCTGGTACTGCGAGCGTGGGTCTTGGAGAGTGACGAGATCGGTCGGCATGGCGCTCCTTGCAGCAATTTGGCGGGCACAGCGCGCCCGCCATGCCTGCTCTGAGATGCGCCTTCCGTCGTGCGCCGCATCCTAGAAGCATGCCCAGCGCTCCCTCCCTTCGGCTTGCCGCCGCTGTTCTCGCGGTTCTGGCGACCGCCTCCTGCGCGGTCGGCCGGGGCCAGGCTCCGCCGGCTTCGGACCGCTCCGTCGGGCAGCTCGAAACCGTGGCGACGTTCAACGGGCCCATGCCGACCGGCGTCACCGTAGCGCAGTCGCGCCGCATCTTCGTGAATTTCCCGCGCTGGGGCGACGACGTTCCCTTCACCGTCGCGGAGCTTGTGAACGGCAAGGCCGTCGCCTACCCGAACGAGGAAGTGAACGACTGGCCGGGGCGCACCAAGCCGAACCCGAACGCCTTTGAGGACCGGCAGGCGAACCAAACGCATTTCGTCAGCGTGCAATCGGTCGTGGTCGACCCGGACAATCGGCTGTGGGTGCTCGACACGGGAGCGCCGCTGCTCAAAAACACGGTCCCGGGTGGACCGAAGCTCGTCTGCATCGACCTGGCCGCGAACAAAATCGTTAAGACGATCCTGCTGCCGCCGGAAACGGCCGGCGCGAACAGCTACATGAACGATGTGCGCTTCGACCTCCGCGTCGGCGAAACGGGCCCGCAGGACCCGCAAACCATGGTCGGCAGCGCGCCCGCGCCGAACCCCGACGCCGCGCCGCAAGACGCCCTGCATCCGGCGGCGGAGCGCAGCGGGGGGCACGCGGACCCTTCGCCCGACATCCACGGCACCGCCTACATCACCGACTCCTCCTCGGAAGGGCCGAACGCGATCATCGTCGTTGACCTCGCGACGGGCGAAAGCTTCCGCCGGCTCAATCAGCACTCAAGCGTGCTGTCCGAGGATGGCTTCCTCATGTTCGCCGAAGGGCAGCCGGTCTACCAGACCCTGCCCGGCTACCCTCCTCGACCGGTGAACTTCGCGGTCGACGGCATCGCGATCTCAAACGACGGCAAGGTGCTCTACTACTGCCCGATCAACTCGACCAAGCTGTACGCCGTGTCGACCGAGCTGCTGCGGGACCGCGGCAAGTCGGACGCCGAGGTCGGATCGAGCGTTCACGTCGCCACCGGCAAGATGCCGTCGGACGGCCTGGAGTCGGACAGCGGCGGGCGGGTGTACATGACGGACCCGGTCACCGACAGCATCCACCGCTGGAGTCCCGAGACAGGGACGACGGAAACGCTGGCGCACGACCCGCGCCTGCTTTGGCCGGACACCATGTCCATGGCCGCGGACGGGTACCTCTACGTGACCGCGAACCAGCTCCACCGCCAGCCCACGATGCACAACGGCCGGGACGAGCGGGTCAAACCCTACTCGCTGTTCCGCTTGAAGGTCGACGCCGCACCCGTGCTGCTGAAGTAGCCCGGACCCTAGACTTCCCGTTGTCCGCGAGCCGGGTTTGCGCAAGCGCCTGGTACGCTACCAGCCGCGACCGGCTGATGCCGCCCAACGGCCGGTGCGCCGCGAGCGCGTGACCCGGCGAAAACGTAAGGTCCTCGAAGTAGCCGTCCTTGGCCGGATCCCATGCGGTCTGCGGCGGCAGTACGAGCCGCGCCACGGGCAGGTACGGCGACAGGTTTTCCGGCCGCTCCGCCTGCGCGTCCTCAATCGGCGGCCTGTGCGGCGCGGTGTATGCGGCGGCCGCTGAGTACATGCCCGCGGCGGCGGTCGGCTTCGGCAGCGTCTATGGCGCGGTTCTTTTCGCGGGCGCGAGTGAGGTCGTGCTTCCGGCGTTCGGCTGGGTGCCCTCCCCAGCGAAGCGGACCGCTGTCCAGCACGTGGTCGGCCTGGGAGGAAACGTGGTGTACGGCATGACGACCGAGGCCGTCCGCCGTTTGCTTCGGGCAAGCGGGTAAGAGTTCCTGGACAGTGATGGGCGCAGTGCGACGCACAAAACGGGAAGTACGGAGAGCAGTGATGAATTTGAAGAAGTTCAACGTGACCGTCCAATGCTTTGATCCCCATCAAGGCTTGGCAAGCGGCCGCGAGTTCGTCTTGCCCGTCGACAGCCCCGACGCGGAGCATGCGGCGTCCGCGGCCATGTCGAATGCGGTTGCCTTCACCACCAAGCTCGACGGAGGCGCCGCCCTCCCCATCGCCTTCTGCTGTACCGCGGTGAGCGAGCGCCCGTAAGCTCCTTGCTCAGGCATGCCGACGCAGGTGCTTCAGGATGGCCGCCGCGGTCGCCTCCGGGCTTTCCCGCTGCGGGAAGTGCCTTGTTCCGTCGAACAGCACGCGCTGGTACTCCCCGGCGAAGTGCCGCTCCGCTCCGTCCGTGGTTTCCGCGAGTTCGCAGCCGTCTTCCCGGCCGTGAAGGAGCAAGGTGGGCACGGTCAAGGTTTTCGCAGCCTCGAACCGGGCCTGCAAGGCGACGTATTTAGGATCAAGCTCGGCATGGCCCCAGCGCGAGCGGTAGCTGTGCAGCACCACGTCCAGGAAGTCCGCTCCCTTCCAGCTGCGGGCGGCCTCGGCGAGCTCGGCTTGCCACGTTCGAGCGCATCATCAAGGAGGCTCCGCCCACCTTCAACGCGGCCCAGCTACGCGTCTTCCTGCGCCTGCTTGTGCACCTGGATTACAGCTTCCTTGAGGACGTTGCCGCTCACTTCGCCAACGGCGATGAGAACACGCAGCAGTCCGACGAGGAGATTGTGTTGGCAGCCTTGGACGGCACCGCCGACGACAAGCTAACTGACTTTGCTCTGCGCATGGTCCTCTCTGACCATGTCGGCATCCCACACGAAAGCCAACTCGACTTGCTGACCGAAGCCGAGCAGGTCTTCGCGCCCAAAAAACCGAACGTGGCGAAAACCAGGGCGAAGGCTCTCGGAAAGAAGGAGCTAGCATCGGTCGGGTCAGCGTTGAGGAAAGAGGCGGCGAGAAAGAAAGCTGCCTAAGACACCGTTTCCGCTCTGGCCCCGGAACAATCCGGGGCCTTTTCGTCAGTCGCGCCCGAAGTTCTCAAGTCGCAGCCGAGCATGCTCGCGGTTGAGCCAGTTACCCGCCCGGCAGTCCAGTTGCTCTACGCCTTTGACTTCGTACCGGCGACCTATCTGCTGCACTTGGTAATGTAGGCAGAAGCTGAGGAAGCGCTAAGGCTGGTTCGGTCTAAGCGAACGGCGGCCTGTTGACGAAGACGTTCGGTGTAACAAGCATCGAAAAGACATACGC
>CAXTUV010000242.1:0-1072 GCA_964247445.1 uncultured Acidobacteriaceae bacterium
CAATCTGTACTAAGCTGGGCGGGACAGACCAGGTATGCGCCGGAGCGCAAGGCGCGGCTCCAAGGAGCCGCATGCTGAGCGAAGCGGCAGAGTGACTTCCATGGAGCAGATACGCTCGTTCCAAGTCGCACAGCGATGGGTCAGCAGCAACGGCGGCGGTCTGGACCGCGTCGTCAACGAGCTCGCGGCGCATCTGCCTGCTGCCGGCGTTGCATTCGCGGGGTTTGTAACAGGAGCTCCCACGCTTGCCATCGAATCAGGAGGCAGGTTCCATGCGTTTGCGCCGGAACGCGCGGAAACCTTGACCCGCCTGCGTCGCGCCCGCACGGTGCTCGGCGCCGCCCTCCGGAGTGAGCGGCCTGATCTGGTCGCCTCGCATTTCGCTCTCTATGTGTGGCCCGTTCTTGACCGGTTGCAAGGCGTTCCGCTTGTGGCCCATTTCCATGGACCCTGGGCAGCCGAGTGCCTCCAGGATGGGGGCAGCCGGCTCGCGTTCTATCCGAAGCGTGCGCTGGAGGCGCAGGTATACAGAAGTGCCCGGCGCATCATTGTGCTGTCGCAAGCGTTCCGCAAGCTGGTGATCCAGGAGTACGGAGTTGCTCAGGAACGCGTGTCGATCGTACCCGGCTCCGTCGATACAGCGCGCTTTGCGGTGCGGGAATCGCGATTGCAGGCGCGCAGCCTCCTCGGCTGGCCGCTTTACCGTCCCATTCTGCTGACCGTCCGCCGCTTGGTCGGCAGAATGGGGTTGGAGCGCCTAATCGATGCCCTCACCTTGATCCGGCAGCAGGTGCCCGAGGTGCTTTTACTAATTTGCGGAACCGGTCGGCTGCGCACCGCGCTTGAGCGTCAGGTTGAGCAGCTCGGACTCGGCAAGCATGTGCAGTTTCTCGGCTTCATTCAGGACGAGCAGCTGCCGCTTGCCTACAGAGCGGCCGACCTGAACGTCGTGCCGACCACGGCTTTGGAAGGCTTTGGACTCGTGGCAGCCGAGGCCATGGCCGCCGGTACCCCGTCGATTGTGACGCCGGTGGGCGGCCTGCCGGAGGTCGTCTCCGGGTTGAGCTCCGAC
>CAXTUV010000242.1:1083-1320 GCA_964247445.1 uncultured Acidobacteriaceae bacterium
GCTTTGGACATGGCTCAACATCTCATCGGACTTTTAAAAGGTGCTGTTCAGGTCCCGGATGAGAACGCATGTCGCGCCTATGTTGCGAGCCGCTTCAGCTCCGCTTTAATGGCGGAGCGCACGGCGGAGGTTTACCGGGAAGCCCTCGCGGCCGGCGGGCTTGAGTGATAGAGGTACAACACGCGGGTTCATGGACGGCAAGTAATTCTTGCCTATGGAGGGTGACTCATCCTATGG
>CAXTUV010000242.1:1330-5449 GCA_964247445.1 uncultured Acidobacteriaceae bacterium
CAAACAGACAAGCCGTCCATGTTGAAAGGTGCGGAAACGAATGCGGACAAACTCATCACGGTGTGCATTCCCACCTGTGATCGCCCGGAGATGCTTGAGGAAGCTGTTCTGAGCTGCCTTGCAAACCGGCACCGGCCGCTTGAGATCCTGGTGAGCGACGATTCTTTCTCCGATGCGACAGGCGGGCTGATCGCGGGTTTGCGGATGCCGGAAGGCGTCACACTAAGCTACTGCCGGAACCAGCCGCCGCTTGGACAGTCCGCAAACGTAAATGCGCTTTTCGACCGTGCCGCCGGCACCCGTTTGATCCTGCTCCATGATGACGACCTGCTGTGCGAGGGCGGCATTGATCGTTTGCGTGATGCTTGGGACAGCTTTCCCGGGGCCTGCTGCGTCTACGGCAAGCAATACGTTGTGGACGCTTCCGGGATCGTTCTTGAGGACGAATCTCTCGATCTGAACAGAACCTATTTTCGAGAACCGAAGCACGAGGGCGTCCAACGGTCCGCTTTAGAGGCCGGTCTTCTTCAGCAAATGCCGAACAATGGTTTTCTGATTGCCGGCCCCCTGGCTCGCAAGGTCCGCTACCGCAGCGAAGTCGAGATCGGTCAATCTGTCGACGCTGACTTTGCTGTCCGCGTGGGCCTTGCGGTTGCACCCCGGTCTTTCGTGTTTGTGAACGAGTTCGTTTCCAAGTACAGGCTCAGCCGGACATCCATTCTCAGGTCGGAGAAGAGCCAGGGAAGGCATCTTTTCTTTCGGTCTCTCGAAACCCTCGACGTTCCTTCGCCTGAGGAAGCGGCTGCCAAGCAGCTCATCCTGAGCCGGCTTGCCCTGGAGGCGTCACTCGATGCGGCCATGGCCGGGGAGCGATTGCAGGCGGTCCGCATTCTGTCATCCCGGCACTACAGCAAGCCGTGGTTCAGCCATTGGACCGTTCTTCGCCTGCTCTGCATAGCGTCTCCAAGAATCGGTGCGTATGCAAGGCGTTTGCTGCGCAATTGATGCGCACCTGAGATGCTCACGCCGCTGTAAGCGGCAGCACCTGTAAGAAACCTGGTAGAAAGCCAAACTAAAGTTTGGAGACGATCTTGCACGGATTCACGCCGCAGCCGTGGATCAAGTACGTAAAAAGGTCGAAAGCCCTATCAAGATGCGGCATAGCAGCAGGTAAATTGCCGACCAATCGTCTTATCTCAAGCTATGCTTGCGTGGCTACCCCTTTTGACTTTCCAGCTGTCTTCCAGCAATCTTGTGGGGAAGCATCCCCAATCCTCCCCCTTTGGACGGCTATTATCAGCGAGTAGATTTCTTTCCCCCCTCACTTAGAGACTTTTCAGCACGTCCTGATACGCGTACATGACTTTGGTAATTTGACTTCCCCTTCGCCGGGGAGAAGACTGAACGCGGATTTGCTTGGCTTCCATCGTTCTTTCGTAAGACTACGAAAGAAGACGGATAGTTATGTTCAAAGGACAACCTACTAAGACACAGTATCCAAATGCTCCTTCCGGTTCAGCGGCAAGGGCATCTCCACGCGATTCATAGTCATGAGCGGCGGCTTTCAGCTTTCCGCCCATGAAACAGCAGACTGTTGTTTCAAGACAGCAGCATTATCAACTCCAATAACCCGAGGCTTGTCTATGAATTACGCAAAGCGCAGCCATGCTGCCGCTCGCATCGCACCTATGCTCAAAGGGGTAGCTGCTCCCTCCGTATGTATCGGAGCTTTGTTCCTGCCTTTGCAAGGCAGTTGTGAACAAGCTGTCGCCGCCGGTGCTGTTATCAACTCAATCGGCGTAAACGTCCACCTTGATCGCAAAGCGTCGGTCTACTACACCCAATTTCCCGCTGTGCTCAGCGCATTAAAGGAGCTGGGCGTGAAGCATGTTCGGGATGGCCTTTTTGACGGGAGCGGCACAGAACAGGACCTCTACGACGAACGGCATGATGAGCTCGCCAATGCAGGCATCTCCAGCATCTTCACCACAAAGCTGAACCAAAGCACGGAGCGGCTGCGTTCGTTTCCGGGCTTGGTGCGTGATTTTGAAGGATACGAAGGTCCGCGAGCCTCGAATCTCGGCAGCGACCCAAACGGGCTGGAGCAGACGGCGAGCTTTCAGGCGCGCCTTTACGGCATCGTGAAAGGTGATCCTTCCACGGAAGAAGACCTCGTGCTCGCGCCGGCGCTGACCGGAGAGCCGACGGCTGCCGATGTCGCCGCATTGGGGAGGAACGCGGACAAGGCGAACCTTGCATTGGACGGGACCGATCGCGCCGCCGTGCTTTCTTCCAGCGTGGGTTCGGCCCTCGCCCGAACCGCGGACATTCCGGCTTTCGCGACCGCTGAATCCGCCGTAGAAACAAGCTCTTTCGGCTTTGCGCCGGTCGCTTTGCTGCAAAACTTCGCCGACGGTATACAGCGCTCCTACATCTATAATCTTGCCGGCTCAGGCAGCAATGCGCTGATGACAAAGGAGCTTGCGCCCACGCCGTCCTACAAAGGGCTGTCATCCCTGATGAGCATGCTCGCTGATTCTGGCCCGACGTTTATCCCGGCCGATGTGCAGTACAGCTTGGGCGGGAACACGGCAAACCTGCAGCATCTGCTTGTAGAAAGAAGCGACGGCACTTTTTTCCTGGAACTGTGGACAAACCCGCAGGGTGGAACGCCGGCGATTACATTGACGGTACCGCAGATAGCCTCACCGGCCACTATTTACACATTTGATCAGAACGGCAATACTTCCTCCGTGCAGGCCGGAGGCACCGTGATTCCATTCACATTAGCGGGCACTCTCACCGTCGTTCAGTTCACCGCGGAGCAGAAGCTGCAGGTGACCGCGTCGCCGTCTATTGGTGGAACAGTGTCAGTCGCGCCGGCTGCGCCGGGCAATTTGTACCCAAGTACCTCAACGGTGACGCTCACGGCAAAACCGAGCCAGGGGTATACCTTTTCCGGCTACTCCGGGGCACTGAGCGGCAACTCAGCCCAGCAGAACCTGGCGATGACGAGCAATCAATCCGTGGCCGCGGCATTCGCTTGTGCGTTTACCGTGAGCGCCAGTTCGCTTCAGCTTCCGGCGCAAGCAGGTACGGCGACAGCTCAGGTGAACACCGGCAACGGCTGCGGCTGGACGGCCGGCAGCAGTGCCGGCTGGCTCTCCGTCGCGCCCAGCCACAGCGGCAGCGGCTCATTGCCTGTGGCCTACAGCGCCAACAGCGGTGCGGCTCGCAGCGCCGCAGTCACAGTAGCCGGCAACGCGCTGGTCTTCACCCAGGCCGCGGCGTCTGCTCCACCGGCACCGGCACCGGCACCGGCACCGGCACCGGCACCGGCACCAGCACCGGCACCGGCACCGGCACCGGCACCAGCACCAGCACCGCCAACGTCTCCGGCACCGTCGCCTTCAAGTGGAAGTTCCTACTACATCTCAAATTCGGGAAGTGACAGTAACAACGGAACCAGCGCGAGCAGTCCTTGGAAGACCCTCGCCAAGGTGAACCAGAGCAGCTTCAAGCCGGGTGATCAGATTCTTCTCCAAAAGGGTGGTGTGTGGCACGAGCAGCTTACGATGCCGTCCAGCGGCTCTTCATCAGCGCCCATCACTCTTTCTTCTTTCGGCTCTACAGGGTCACTGCCGATTATCGATGGCGCCGATTCTGTTTCGGGCTGGAGCGCTCAGACCAGCTCTACATATAAAGCGCCGTATACCGGCAGGGCCAGCAAGGCTTTTGTCGATTCCCTCTATCAACAGACAGTACCGCTTGCGCCCCAGTCAAGCGTAGCTGGTGTGAACAATACCCCGGGCTCCGTCTACTCTGACGGCAGCTTTGTATATGTTCCCCTTTCCGATGGCTCTAACCCCGCAAGCCATACCATTGAGGTTTCCGGGTCTCGCCCATTCGGGAACTATCAAAGGCCTAGAGATTGTCAGAGTCGTAAATTCAGGCGTACGGGGCGATCAGTCCATCGACAATAACAGCTCAACCGGCAGCGCGAATAATACTCACATTACGGTAACTAACTCTACTTTCTTCAACATAGGCGATTCAATCAAGTCCTTCGGTGGACCGGAAGGCGCAGTCGCTGCTCAAGGCCTCAGTGTGGGCCAAGAA
>CAXTUV010000243.1:0-5442 GCA_964247445.1 uncultured Acidobacteriaceae bacterium
CCGAACCCAGTCGCGAGGACGCCGAACGGTTTCTTCGGGATAACAGCGTCCTGCCGATCCCGCCGGATATTTTTGAGCGCTCCGTTGAGGACCGTTTGCGGGCCGAGCCGCGAGCTTGGCGGGCGTGGCTGGAAGAAGGCAGCAAGGAAGACTGGTCCCGCCGCATTGGTACGCTTGAGCTGCCCGCTCTCGTCATTGCCGCGGAAAACGATGCCTCGCTCGGCCCCGAGGTCGCCCGCGCGCTGGTACTGCCGCATCTGGCGAACGCCCGGCTGGAGGTGGTCCAGGGCAGCGGCCATACCGTCCCGCTCGAAGCACCGGACCGGCTCACCACGCTGCTGCGCGAGTTCGCGGCGAACTAAGCTACTCGTAACGCAACGCTTCGATCGGGTTCAAAGTCGCCGCCTTCCATGCCGGGTAAATCCCGAACACCAAACCGATCAGGCAGGAAACTGAAAACGAAATCGTGGTCCAAAGGGTCGACATCTGGGCCGGCAGCGCCGCCACCAGTGCGTGGATAATCAGCGTGACCGCCCCGCCGAACAGCACTCCGAGAAAGCCGCCAAGAGCGCACAGCGCCACTGCCTCCGCGGTGAACTGAAGCAGAATGCCGCGCTTGGTCGCGCCGATGGCCTTACGCACCCCGATCTCGCGCGTTCGCTCGGTGACCGAAACGAGCATGATGTTCATCACGCCGACCCCGCCCACCATAAGGCCGACGCTTGAAACCGCGATCATAAAGATGACGAGCCCACCGGTGATCTGCGACCAGAGCTGGACTATGACATCGAGCGTAAAAATCTCGAAGTCGTCGTCCTTCTGCACCGGCACTTTCCGGTCGATGCGCAGCAGCGTCCGCATCTCTTCCTCGACTACGCCTTGATTTTTTGGTTCGTCATAGCGCACCGTAATCCAAACATCCTTGACCTGCGGAAGAAGTTTTCGGAAGGTGCCGATCGGGAAGACTGCTTTGTTATCCTCCGGACTTGCGCCCGATCCAAATAAGGCCGGGGACTTGGCGAAAACCCCGAGGACCGTAAAGAGCTCACCGCGAATTGTTACTTCCTTGCCTACCGGATCGTTCGCGCCGAACAGCTTGTCCGCAGTGTCGTGGGCAAGCACAACGACGTTTGCGCGCGCTTCCTCCTGCTGCTGGGTGAAGTACGCTCCGCGCGTGAGCGGCAGGTCGAGCGTCTTCGGCAATTCATAGGTGCTCCCCTGGAGAATCGTGTTCTGCACAGCCTTGCCCCGGTATTTCACCGACTCCTGCCCAACGTTGTAATTTGGGTCGCTGTAACGCAGGCCGGGGTCGACCGCGACGACATGCGGTAGGCTCCGCATCTCGTTCGCTTCGTCGAGCGTCAGGTAGCGCCGAGCCAGCAGCTCCGGGGTCGGCGGCGCGGTGATCGGAATGTGGTAGGCATTGATCGTATTGCTGCCGAACGCGTCCGCGAACGAGCTGCCCTTATTATTTAGGCCCGTAATGATGGACGAAATAATGATGACGGTCGAGACGCCGATCACCACCCCAAGGATCGTCAGCAGTGAGCGGAGGCGGTTGGCGCGTAGCGCCTCGCCCGCCATGCGCAGGGTTTCCCCGGTCTGCCCCAGGTTCCAAGCCATCTATAACTCCGACCTGAGCGCAACGATGGGGTCAAGCCGCGCCGCTTTGCTCTCCGGGTACACCCCGAAAAACACCCCCACGGCGGTTGCAACCCCCAGCCCCGCGACAACGGACCAGTAGCTTATGAGGGCGGGCCAGCCGACCGCGGCCGCGATGATATAGGACAACCCCGCTCCGATCGCCGTACCGATTAACCCGCCCAGCGCCGACATGGTCGCCGACTCCATCAGGAACTGGAGAAGCAGGTCGGCCCGGCGCGCGCCCAGCGCTTTGCGGATGCCGATCTCGCGCGTTCGCTCGGTAACCGATACCAGCATGATGTTCATAATTACCACCCCGCCGATCACAAGCGAGATGGAAGCCACGCCGATCAGCACGAGCGTGAAACTCGAAGAGATGCTCTTCCAAAGGCCCACCACCGAGCCGTTGCTCTCGATCGTGAAATCGTCTTCCGCCCCGGGGCGTTCGCGCCGGATAAGCCGAAACTGCGCCCGCGCCTCATCCGTCGCGCTTTCAAGCCCGGAAGGCCCGCCGACGGCTTTCAGGAAGATGCTGATGGTTTGGTGCATCCCGTGCGAGTGCATGTAGGTGGTGAGCGGCACATCGACGTAATCGTCCTGGCTTTGGCCCAGGGTCGTGCCTTCGCGCTTGCCTTGCCCGATGATCGTATACAGGTCGCCGTCGATCCTGATTTCCTTGCCGAGCGGGTTGGCCCCGCCCATTAAGTGATCGACCACGTCGTAGCCCACCACGGCCACGTGGCCGCCGGCGCGCTCATCCGATTCGCTCAGGCCGCGCCCGGACGCGATTACTTGCCCCGTCATGGTCTGCATGGTCGCCGTTTTCCCGCTGATCACCGTTGTTTTGCTCGATTTGCCGCCGAACACTACACGGCCCGCACCGCTCAGCATGGCCCCAGTCGAAGCGCAGCGCCGGCACACATCGCGGTATGCCAGATACTGCTCATAGGTCAGATCCTTGCGTCGGTCGTACTTTTTGCTTTCTTCGTAGGAGAAAACAAACCCGGGTCGCTTCAATACCGTGGCCACGTCGGCCCCATGACCCGAGATTTTCGTCGCGACATAATGGTTCGCGCCGTTGACCAGCGTAATGACCGTGATTACCGACGCCACGCCGATCACCATGCCGAGCAGCGTCAGCACCGTCCGGAGCTTGTTGGCCCAGAGCGACTGCAGCGCGATTCGGATGGACTCAACCCATTGCATACAAGCGTGTGTACTTGCGTGAGTGTAGCAGCGCCGGGTTTGCTGCCGGCTTCTTTTCACCCGGGAGCGCGCCGGCATGAAATCTGCTTTCACGGCAGCCCAGTATCGTGCGAGGATTGCCGTTATCAACGGAAACAATATCTGTTATCATTGGAAACAAGGTGGACGGGTCTCAATCTCAAACCGGGCCAGAGCAGGAAGCCACGCGGACGCGCATTCTTTCCGCTGCGATCCGCTTGCTTTCCGAACGCGGCCGCGACGCCCTCACCACCCGTGCCGTCGCCGAAGCAGCGGGCGTGCAGCCGCCGGTGCTCTACCGCCACTTCAAAGATAAGGACGCCATGCTCAACGCCATGGCGGAGCACGGATTTTTGGCGTACATGGCCGAGAAACGACGCAGCGCTCCGGAGCATGATCCCGTGCAGGTTCTACGCTCGGGCTGGGACCTGCACGTAGAGTTCGGGCTGACGCAGCCCGCGCTTTATTTGCTTATGTACGCGCAACCTGGTTCAGAAACAGCCGTGTCGGCGGGCGAGCGCTCTTTCGCCATGCTGCGCAGGCACGTCGGCCGGATTGCCGCTGCCGGCCGCCTCCGCGTGTCGGAAGAGCAGGCCGCTTCCTCATTTCATGCGGCGGCTGTAGGCACAGTTCTTACTCTGCTCGGTTCCCCGGCGGACACGCGCGACATGGCCCTTTCGCACATGGCCAGGGATACCGCGTTGGCTGCCATCACGGACGCGCCTGCGTCCCCGTCGGGAAATCCGGGCAAAACAGCAGCAATCACGTTGAAAGCCGCGCTCGGTGAGAATGCACCGTTTTCCCCGGCCGAGCTTCCGCTTTTCAAGGAGTGGCTCGACCGCTTCGCAGCTCAGCCAAACCACACGACCAACAGCCTTTCCACTGCAAAAGGAGCGTAGCGCATGCCGAGTGATGTTTCCATCACAAACAGTTCCAACCCGTTTGCTTCCTGGAAGATGGATCACGTAGGCATACTCCTGCCTGACTTCGAGGCTGCGACCGCCTGGTATAAGGAGACGCTCGGATGGGAGGTAACGCGACGCTTTCCGATCGGCGGGAAGACCTATGGTTTCGTCCGATCCGCGGACGGCGGCTTGAGCTTTGAGTTCATGGGCGGACCCGGTCCGGAAGCACGTCCGGAGTACATTGATCTCGGCTCCAGTCAAAGCTTGTCCGGGCTGCACCATGTGTGTTTTCGTGTCGAGAACGTGGACGCCGCGATTACCGCCCTGAAAGAACGCGGTGTAAGGATCGTGAACGAGCCGCGCGATGTTCCGCCGATCAGCAGCCGCTTCGCCTTTTTCGCCGACCCCTGGGACAACCTGTTCGAGGTGATCCAGGCGATTAGTCTGTAGATGTAGGTAGTTTTGCGGAACAGTACAAATGGGAAGGGCCGCCCCAAACGGAGCGACCCTTCCTAAGCGGGGCAGCCTGTAAGCCGAATTCTGTCCGGGAGCTTACTTCAGGCTCCCGGGACGGCCATTCCTCTAGGCCCGCCGTCGCCGGCGGGCTCCAGCAACCTACCCGGAGGTTTCCCCACGCACCCTGCGGCGCGGAAGGTCCCGGTTGGCGCGCCGGGCCGGCACGCGCGGCAGCTGTGCAGGACCCTTGCTGCCGCTTCCTCCCTATTTGGTCTTGCTCCGTGTGGGGTTTACCATGCCTCGCGCGTTGCCGTGCGAGCGGTGCGCTCTTACCGCACCTTTTCACCCTTACCTGCTCTGCCTTGCGGCAAGGAAGGCGGTATGTTCTCTGTGGCACTGGCCGTCTCACGGCCTTGACGCCGCGATCCCGGGCGTTACCCGGCACACTGCCCTGCGGAGTTCGGACTTTCCTCCCCCGGCCCAAAAGCCGGCGGCGGCCGTCCGGCTGCCCACTTACATAGTTTACCCCGCTCAGTGCAGCTTCACGACCGTATAGGAGGGCGGAATCGTCACTTGAAATTGGTTGTCGGCAAGCTGTTCACCGACCGTCAGCTTTTGAATGGAGATCACAATCTGGTACTCCTCCAGCGGACGCCGAATCGTGATAGTGGAAGGGTAGCGCTGGTCGCCGTAACTAGCGTAAGGTCCATACACTGCTTCCGTGGCACGCTCTCCGTTTTCGTCATAGATGTCGATGCCGCTCGGCAGCAAGGTTTGGCGATCAAAATGGATGCGACGATCCCGCACCAGCACCTGACTACTCGGTTTCAGGTGCGAGATGGCAAGAATATATTCGGGCTCCATGATGAGCTCTTTGGTTGCCGAGTCAGTTCGTGTCGGCGTTGAATCGAGGCGCTCCACCAACTCGTTCGGTCCGATCGGCTTCAGCACCATCGTGTCGTAAAAGATGGAGGGCCGCAGGTTCTCAATCGGATTTGCTGAAGGCTGCTGCATCGTGTTCGATCCGGTGTAGGCCTTGTTGGTATGCGGCACCAGCAGCTCAAAGGTTTTCCCATCACTCGCCAAGTCGAAGGCTTGCGTATGCACCACCGGCAAGAGTCCCACAACCCGCAATGCCTGCGGAGCGCGCAGGCGGATATAGCCGCTCAATGAGGTAAAGTCGGTGACCTTGCCCTTGCGCTCGCCCCCAACT
>CAXTUV010000244.1:0-5436 GCA_964247445.1 uncultured Acidobacteriaceae bacterium
CCCTGGAGGGTACGCAACGCGGTCTGCTGGAATTACTCTTCGGTGCAGGCGCAACACTTCTCCTGCAAAATACTCTTCAGGCCTCCGGCTTGATCGCGGACGTGGACCGCTATTTTCGGCGGAATCTTTGGTTGATGTTGTTCGGGGCTGCTGACATTTATGGGCTGCTCTGGTTCGGTGACATCCTGTTGGATTATGGTTTTGTCGCTTTGTTCCTGTTTCCATTCCGAAAGCTAAGTGCCACAGCTCTTCTGGCACTATGCCTTTCCTTTCTGGCAGCAACGGTCATACTCGGCTATTTTTCTTATCAAAGCGATGCGCAAGACTACGCTGTGGCGCAGCAAGTCGCGCGGAGTCAGGCTCACCATTTGCTTCTCACTCAGCAGGAGCAAAGTGCCGTGGCGGCGCGAACCGTCGCTTTGGCAATCTTTCATATTCCGGCCGCGCAATTACAGGAAGAACGCGCGATGCGTCTGGGTCCGCGAGCGTCCTACATCCATGCATTACATGAGGTTTGGGTCAAGGATGTTTTACTGGGCGGGTTCCTTCCGGTCCAATTGCTTGAAGCATTTTTCAGTATGCTTCTGGGCATGTCTCTTTTTAAGCTGGGGATCATTCAGGGGGATAGAACGTACCGCTTTTACATGATTCTTGCCCTGTTTTGCTACATCCCGGGCCTCAGCGAACGCGGGTACAGCACCTGGCAGGATATCCAGTTTCAAGCGCTACCGAACATTGATACCATCTTGGGCGCGCCTGCAAGGTTGGCTGTCACCGTAGGGCACCTGGCCCTCATCAACCTGTTAATGAAGACCCGGACAGGCGGCTTTGTCTTGCGCCTGTTTAAAGCGCCGGGCCGCATCGCTTTTTCCTTGTACTTAATGCAAAACTTCCTTGGCTGCTGGGTTATTTTTCCGGGCTTTGCCCTGGGATTTTGGGGTCGCTACGGATGGTTCGGCCTCACCATGCTCGCGCTCGGCTTCGTCACTGTGCAACTTCTGCTCGCCAACGCATGGATGAAGGTTTTCGCGATGGGGCCGCTGGAACGGGTATGGCGCTCGCTTGCGTACCAGCGATTGCAGCCCTTTCGACACAGGACCCAAGCGGCAGACCCAGTCGTGGTGTAATTCGATGACTGCTATGGCTCAGCCCTATCCAAATGGTTTGCAGCGATCCAGCCCAGCCATCAGCCATCCGGCGTAATACTCAGCATCAAGACGCTCAAAAAGGATGCGGTCCAGCACTGGAGCTGGTGAAGGGGAGCTGAGACATTGAGTTATACCGTCACCTCGTTGGTGCTGGATTGGCAAATGTGCCGATAATCCCTGTATTCCAAATCAGTCGAAAGCTCCGGGAAATGTGATTGAGACCCGGTTTGAGCTTCAGCTTCCGCCTGTACCAACCTAAATCCGCGTTTTCAGGTTTGTACTGCCGATCGTAGGCGCGGCAATCGGTGCATCTCACGAAGGCAGCCTGGAGCGGCTTGCCGCACCCGCTAGACTCAGCCGAAGACAAAGTACCTAGGAGGCTTCCCTGAATTTATTAACGGCCAAGCTCTCCAACTATTTCGCCCTGTGCATTCTTGTAGCCAACGGCCTTTTTCAGCATGCTTCGGGGCAAGCGCTCCTTCCGGCTTCGCCCCATGCTGAGGTGACTGTGCAGGGGAACATGCTGCTCAAGAACGGGGTTCGCTGGATTCCGCATGGCTACTACCAGATCGCATTCGAGGTGGCTCCCGGCAATTTTGCCCGCGCGGACCACCCGTTTTGGTCTACCGCGTACACCCGCTACACTCCGAACGAATACAGCTATATGCGCGAGGCCGGCGCTGACTCTGTGCGCATTCAGATTGCTCAAAGCGGCGCCGACCCGGAAAGCAAGCTGTTTGACCCGCAGTTCCTCCAGAAGGCGCTTGGGGCAATCCGCTCAGCGCGGGCCGCCGGGCTGCTGGTGATTGTCTGCGTGCAGGATGAAAGTCACGTGCCCGGGGATCAACCGATCGATTTACCCGACGAAGGCACCCGCCGTGTATGGAAAAAGATCGCACCGCAGTTTGCTGCGGACCGCGGCATCCTGCTGGAACTCTTGAATGAGCCCAGGCCGCAGCCCAGCGCGCAGAACTGGAAGCGATGGGAGCAGGCGATGAATCAGACCATCCATACCGTGCGTGAGGCGGGGGCAAGCAATGTCGTCATAGCCGACGGCCTGGCTGTGGGGCAGGTGATCAACGGTGCGCCTTTGCTTAACGATCGTCAGGCGGCATACGCCTCACATCCTTACGCGCTGCATGCGGAGGGGCAAACCCGCGCTGTGTGGGACGGCAAGTTCGGTAATTTCGCGCGGCGCGCTCCGGTCATCATCACGGAATGGTTGTCAGGCGGCTACTACTGCGACAGCAACACGCCCGCTTCCACCGTCCAGTTTCTCCAATACCTTCAAGATCACAGCATCGGCCTGGAAGCAGGCATCTGGGACTGGGCACCTGCCGGCTTCGGAAGTGCACGATGGAACTTTCCTCAGGGAAGAAACTCAACTTTTATCGGCCTGTCCTGCCATCAGCCTGGCTACGGCATGGGCAACGTCATCCAAAGCTGGTACCAGACAGGTACGCCGCCATCGAATCCATAGTAGCTGCTACCGAAAACCACCTCCCTACTCGACTTTGCTTCTCCGGCCCGTCCGAGAAGTCAAGGGAGAGCCCGCGAGCGCAAGACGGACGCTTGGGGTGTGCCGCCTGAGAACGTGAGGATTCCGTGCAGGTCGAGTACAGTCCGAGCGGGGCACCTGCAGCTCTCCTTGTCCAATTCTCTTGCCTGCCGGCACAGATCAATCCGGCATGCCAGATCAACATCTGCGACGCTTACACAGGCGATTGGTACACCGCCTCCGCAGCGCCTACCAAAGCTTGCTCTACGGCCTTCGCGGCAACGTCGAGACCCTGTTCCTTGGAGATGATCTGCTGAAACCGCCGCGCATTGTCCCGGTATTCCGACTGATCAACCACCTTCCGTATCACCGCGGACAGACCTTGGGTTGTGAGATCGTCCACTTCAATAAACTCCCCCAATTTGTGATACACGATGCGGGCCGCCACTCCCGGTTGATCGAAGCCAATCGGGATTGCCACGAGTGGAACACCTTGAGCGAGAGCCTCCAGAACGGTGTTCAGTCCACCATGCGTGAGGCAGAGAGCGGAGCGTTTGAGTAATGCAAGCTGTGGGACTTGCTCAAGAAGAATGGCGTGAGGCGAGATCTTCCTGAGATCCTCTGTCACGACACCGCCCCCGGTAGATACAACGACCTGCAAGTCCGGCATTCCAGCGAGCGCTTCCAGAACCGTCCGATACAGGCGACCCTGACCATTGACCAGGGTGCCAAAGGACACATAGACCAACGGCCGTCCGTCCAGCTCATTCCAGGGAAACGGAATCGCGCGGCGGCCCTCGCCGTCGTGAAAAGGCCCCGTATAGCGCCAGTGCGCCGGCAGTCCGACGATAGGGAAGTCGAACTCCTTCGGGGTCTGTGTAAGTATGGCAAGCTTGGATGCCGTTGCACGGGGATCTGTCCAGTCAAAAAGCAAGTCAGCCTGTTCAGCGAAGCTGCGTGCAATCTCCATATTTGGAGCCAGCAGCGTACCCAGATCCTGTAAACCTCTCCGATTTCTTGCCAAAGCCTCAGATGTATTTTCATAAGGCCAGCTGAAGATCAAGGGAGGCGTCGTGCCCGTAACATCGCTATGCAAGGCAAGAGAGACCTGGACAAACGACACCTTCACGCTCATAGCCGCCAGCTGCACGTAAAAGTAAGCTGTGTCCACCACCAGCAGGTCTATCTGATGTGCAGCAAGCAGTTCCGGTAACTCCTTCAGAGCCGCGTCGATCAGTCCTGGGAAGATCCTGGTCATGGCGTACTGCATAATCTCGATACCTTGCATGCTGGCGATAGGCTGCCAAAGTTTTGGTATTGATCCGGAAGGGAATGCCTCGGCGCAGCACTCGACAAAGCATAGGTCCGCATCGCGAATCACTGTTTCAAAGTCGGGTACCCCAAAGAAGATAACCTCATGACCGCGAGATTGAAGCGTACGCATCAGCGATGTCATTGGTAGCACATGGCCCGACAAGGGAAGACAAATGGATCCAACTCTCATCCTTCCACCGTACATCAGGTGTCGGGGCCGGTTGGTGCCGTAGAGGGAACCAAGGCCTCAACATTCGCGAGCTGGCTTAGAAAGGTCGTAACAGGAGAATATTTCTAATCTGGCTTGAAGTCCTCTAGCCATGGGAATGTCAGTCATGCAAGTTCGCCGATTCTGCCCGCAGCGCCTCCAGAAGCTTGTTGAAATAGCCGTTACCTGGCCATCGCTGCTGAAGTTTGGAGAGGTTACGAGCAGATGTGGTCTGTTTTGTGTGGCGCGTGGGACGAATTGGTGAGCGTGCTTTCACGTCGGTTGAAGACTGAACTAGCTTTCAAGCGCACTGCTGCTGTAAGCTTTGCCGGGCCTGGCTTGCGGTGAGCTGTGGCAGACGCAGCAGGTTGTGGGCGGCGCGGCTGAAAACCAAAACCCAGTCGACTTTAGCCAAGGCCTCGCAGCTTCACCTGGGCGAGCGGTCCGGTTTGCTTCAGCCAGCCAGCTGTAGCTGAAGCTGAGTACATATCCGGCATGCCAGATGGTTCTGCGATCAAGGTTCGAGCGGCGGCCCGATTCGCTCTTCTGCACATGCGCGGTCGTGTGGAGCGCACGGACCGTAGCAATGAAGTCGTTCGTGTTGTAGGCCTTATCGGCGTCAACCGTGATGCATTGCGAGTGAGTCTTCTGCTGCTCATTGAGCATAGCAATGCAGCATCTCGCTCGGCATAGCCATCGGCCTCTCCACCATCGCACGGCCCAGGTAGCTTAGCCTGGACTCCTTGCCATAGCTCTTCCTGTACAGCCGCGTCTCGGGAGCAGTGGAGTGTAGAGCTTATTCTCTGCGATGGCCTGGGTTCGACCCGGCCCAGCTTCCGGCTTCCGCGGCAATCCCTGGGCTGCATCCGGGATCGATTTCCATTTACAGGCTTTGAGTTAAACCACCTCACTCACCGGAGCGCCGCGACAAACGCGCGAGAACATTCCGGGTGATGGCCGCGACTTGCGCGTCTTTAAGCGCGGAAACCCACTCGGTCGTACCCGCGGAGAACACAATGCCGCCGCCGGGTTTGCGAAACGTGCCAAATACTGCGTGACCATGCGAAAAGAGCTCCCATTGGGCCGGGTCCGGGCTGCCTGTCACCTGGAGGGCGACCAGCTCAAGATCGGTTAGCACATCGTCGGGGTACATGCCCACCGGAGCCGTTTCGCGGTTGAAGAGCGCCGCCGGAGCGATGCCGATAATCTCAAAATCAGCGGGCGTCCCGTCCTCGCCTGTCGGGTACGGCAGGCCGTTCCTGAGGGTG
>CAXTUV010000245.1:0-5422 GCA_964247445.1 uncultured Acidobacteriaceae bacterium
CTTCTAGACTTCGCCATGAGCGTCGTCGTTAAATCCCACGGCGCGGTCCCGGTCGCGGCCGAGATGCGCTCCGCCTTCAAGGAAGCCGCGCCGGGCTTCGCGCTTTCGGACTTCGCCACCATGCGGGAGGAGGTCGACAAGAACCTGTTCTCGCAGCGCCTGAGTCTGTGGCTCACCGCCTGCTTCGCGGGCCTCGCGATCCTGATGGTTGTGGTCGGGCTGTACGGGGTGTTGGCGCAGCTGGTCGGCTACCGTCGGCACGAGATCGGCATCCGCATGGCGCTGGGCGCGACGCGGGAAAGCATGGCGCGGCTCATCCTGCGGCAGGGCGGGGCGCTGATCGGCACGGGGCTCGCCGTCGGGTTGGTGCTCGCGGCGCTCTTAGCTCACTTCGTCAGGAGTTTCCTATACCAGGTTCCGGCGCTTGACCCGTGGACCTACGTGGGCGTGGTGCTTCTGGCGGTGCCGGTCGGGTTGGCGGCTTCGCTCGTGCCGGCATGGCGCGCCGCCTCCATCGAGCCGATGGAGGCACTGCGGGAGGGCTGACCGGCCGCGTTCACCCTCGATCCGCGACCCAGTTCCCATGAAAGCCGAACGGTACCCGCACCGGCAGTGTGACCGTCGCCACAGGCTTTCCGGAGAAGTTCCGGGCGTCCAGGATCACCACGTCGGACGCATCCCGGGTCGCGTCGTAAACATAGGACATCACCCACCCGTCGTCCTCCGCGGAGGCTCCGCGGCGGGGCACGAACACAGGCTCCAAGGTGACCCGGCCCGTGCCGTAATCATGCTTTTCCGTCCGTCCGGCGATGATGTCGTGCTTATACGCTGGCCCGGTGCGGTCGCCCTCGCCGACCGAGGTTGTATAGCCATAGCGGTACGCGCGCCCCGCATAGGCCGTATTGAAACGAGGGAACTCACACCCGCGCTCTTCCAGTACCGTTTCGCTCAACCTGCCGGCGGCCGCGTCGAGCCGCCAGCGCACCAGCCTCGGTTCGCCCTCGCCGGGTCCGTTCTTGTCGAAGACGCGGGGGTGCCGCACCACGTCCATCACCACGGCGTCTCCGTCGTCGAATGCGTTCATCACATGGAAGACGAAGCAGGACGGCGCTTCCACCCAGCGCAGGCCCGCTGTGTCGCCGTCGCGCGGCACCAAGCCGATGCGGGGTGTACGCTCCGCGTCCCAGGTAAACCGAAACACGGGATTGGAAGGGTCGAACACCACAGGCAAGTCCAGCACGATCGCATACTTGGCCGTAAACGCCATGTCATGCACCATCGGGCAGTGCGGCGCGTCGATCTCGGCCACTGTCCGCGCCAGCCCATCCGGGCCTACCGTCAGATAGCTCAAAGCCGACAGCCCCGGTTGGTACGCCACCGCGTGATACTCGCCCGTATGCGGGTCGTACTTCGGGTGAGGCGCGAACCCATGCTTGAGCGTACCGTGGAGGCTGGACCGGGCGACGCTTTCAAGCTCGTAGTTCAGCTCAACCGGCAAGCTGCCCGCCTCGACGATGGCATAGGTGCGCCCGCCGATGTCGAGGATATTGGTGTTCGCCATGTTATCCCGGTCGCCGTTGCACGGCCCCGGCAGGTTCGCCCGCCCTAGAGCGGGCGCGATGCCTTCCGAGATCACGAACCGGTTGCGGTACCACTCCGCCTTGCCGCCGCGCAGGCGCAGACCATGCGCCATCCCCGGCCCCATGAACCAGTGGTAGCTTCGCGGGTCGGGCACGGTGACCGGATTGGGTCCGATGCGGAGCAGGCGACCTTCCAGCTCCTCGGGAATGTGTCCCTGCACCGGCAGGTCAAACGCAGTGGTTTCCACGGCAACCGGGGCAAAGTTGCCCGCGAGAAAGGGGTTGCCGGTAAGGGCGGAGGATGCGGGTTCCTGGACGTCGGGCATGGGGGGCTCCTCTTTCAGTCAATCACACGAGCGACAGCTTCCCCCAGCGACTCGCATACCGCCCCTGCGATCTCCCGCGCCCGTTCCGCGCCCGGCTTTTGCCGCTCCGCTTCGCCCTCGATGAAGATGGTTTGCATCCGCAAGCGCGCTCCGGCTTCCATGTCGGAAAGTGAGTCGCCGACCACCACACTCGTTTCCCAGGCAACGGCGGGATCGAGCGCGCGCGCTTGCTCGAACAATCCCGGCCCGGGTTTGCGGCAGCGGCACATGCCTTTGTCGTGGGGGCAGACGAAGATGCCGTCTACATGCGCGCCCTGCGCGGCCATTTCAGCAGTCATGCGGGCGTGGAGCGCGTCCACATCGGCCAGTGTATATAGGCCGAGCGCGATGCCGCGCTGGTTGGTAACCACGTACACCTTGAATCCAGCCTCGTTCAGCCGCCGCACGGCTTCCATCGCTCCCGGCAGGGGATGGAACAGGTCCCAGCGCGAGATGTACTCGCCTTCGGGCGCCTTCCGGTTCAACACGCCGTCTCGGTCGAGAAACACCGTTCTCACTCCCTTGAAGTCGTCCACACCCGGTATCATAGCCGGGAGATGACAACCACCGAGTTAACCGGGGAAGCCGTGTTTGCCCGCGCATTCGACGAGCACCGGCGTGTGATCGACGAGCTTCGGCAACAGCAGGGTACGCTCGAAGCGCTCGCCCGCAAGATCACCGAGGCCGTGATGGACGGCAAAAAGGTGCTCTGGTTCGGCAACGGCGGCTCGGCGGCCGATGCGCAGCACCTGGCGGCGGAGTTCGTGGGGAGGTTTCGCCGGGAGCGGAGGCCGCTGGCTTCCATCGCGCTGACCACCGATACTTCCATCCTGACCTCGATCGGCAACGATTACGGCTACGACCAGGTGTTCTCGCGGCAGGTGCTCGCACTCGCGGAGCCGGGCGATGTGGTGGTTGGGATTTCGACCTCGGGCAACAGCCGGAATGTCGTCGAGGCGCTGGAGGCAGCACGCGAGCGCGGAGCCTACGTGGTCGCGATGACCGGGGCGGGCGGGGGCAAGATGGCCGCGCTCGCGGACGCGACGGTGTGCGTGCCGACCGACGACACCGCCCGTGTGCAGGAAGGGCATATCCTGTGCGGGCACATGCTGTGCGACTGGGTGGAGCTGGCCTGGTGCATCGCTTCAAAGAAGGCAGCCTCGGAACGCGCATGATCGACGACCTGCACGGCATCGTTTCGCGCTTGGAGGGCGACTGGGCGCAAACCCGTGTGCTGGTGGTCGGCGATGTGATGCTGGACCGGTATATCTGGGGCGATGTGGAACGCATCTCGCCTGAAGCGCCTGTGCCCGTGGTCAGGATGGCGCACCGGAGCGAGCAGCCGGGCGGCGCGGCGAACGTCGCGATGAACATCGCGGGGCTGGGCGCGCGCGTGACGCTGTGCGGGTTCGCGGGTGAGGATGCGGAGCGCGCCGCGCTGGACGCTTGCCTGAAAACGGCGGGCATCGAGGCGCGCCTCACCCGTGTCCCGAGCCACCCGACTAAGTCCAAGCTGCGTATCCTGGGCGGGCAGCAGCAAATCCTCCGTTTGGACCACGAACGGACAATAGGCTTTCCCGAGGAGGCCTACGAGGAACTGCTCGCCGAATTAAAGCTGGCGCTGCCCGGCGCGCGCGCGGTGGTGCTTTCGGATTATGCTAAGGGCGTCTTGAGCGAAGGCGTTTGCCGGGCTGCGATCGACGCCGCGCGCACGGAAGGCGTACCGGTATTGGTGGACCCGAAGCACCGCGACTTTTCGCGCTACCGGGGCGCGACGACGGTTTGCCCGAATCTCCAGGAAATGTCGGCCGCGTGCGGGGTCGCGCCGAAGGATGTAGGGACGATGCTCGATGCGGCACAGGCGATGGTCTCCGGGCTGGACCTCGACTACCTGACCGTCACGCTGAGTGAAAAGGGGATTGCGGTAGTCAAGCCGGAGGGCACGCGCACGTTTCCGGCGGTCGCGCGGCAGGTGTTTGACGTGTCGGGCGCGGGCGATACGGTCATCGCGGTCCTTGCCTTGGCGCTGGCGAGCGGTTTGCCGATCGAAACAGCGGTCCCGCTTGCGAATATCGCCGCCGGGATTGTCGTTTCCAAGGTCGGCACGGTGCCGATCACGCGCGACGAGCTGATCACCGGGCTGCTGCCGGCCATTGAGCTTCAGGCTTCGGAAAAGCTGCTGGAGCTGCCGCAATTGCAGCGGCGTGTGCACGCCTGGCGGTCGAATGGCGAGCGCATCGTGTTTACTAACGGCTGCTTCGACCTGCTCCATGTGGGCCACATCACGCTGATGGAAGACGCGCGGCGGCAGGGCGACCGGCTGATCGTCGCCATCAACAGCGATGCCTCTGTTTCCGGGCTGAAAGGGCCCACCCGGCCCGTGGTGCGGGAGCGCGACCGCGGCCGCGTGCTGGCCGCTCTGGCCGCAGTCGACGCGGTGATCGTGTTTGGCGAGCCGACGCCGCTGGAGCTGATCTGCGCGCTTAAGCCGGATGTGCTGGTCAAGGGCGGTGATTACGTCGCTGAAGCGGTCGTCGGCGCGCGGGAGATGCGCGGCTGGGGCGGCGTGGTCAAGATCGTGCCGACAGTCGAGGGCTTCTCAACCACGCGCATGATCGCGCGGGCGGCGCAACCGGAGCTCCAGAAGGCGTAGGCGCGGACATGAATACAGGGCGGACGAACTGGGCAGGGAACTACACCTTCCGCGCCCGGCAGCTGCACACGCCGGGTTCGGTCTTGGAGCTCCAGGAGATGGTCGCAAAGGCCGATCGCATCCGTGCGTTGGGCTCGCGCCACTCCTTCAACGGCATCGCGGACTCGGATGAACAGGTTTCGCTCGCACGCCTCCGCGGCATGGAGCTGGATGAAGGTGCCGGCACGGTGACGGTCGGGGGCGGCGTGACATACGCGCAGCTCGCACCATGGCTCGACGCGCGCGGGTATGCCCTGCACAACTTGGCATCGCTGCCGCACATCACGGTTGCGGGCGCGGTGCAGACGGGGACGCACGGGTCGGGGCTCGGGTTGGGATCGCTCGCGACTGCCGTGACCGCAATGGAGCTGGTGACTGCGGGCGGCGAGCTGGTCAGGGTATCGCCGGAGACCGAAGGTTTTGAAGGCATGGTGGTCGGGCTCGGATCGCTGGGCATCGTATCTAGCCTTACCCTCCGGGTCGAGCCGGCCTACCAAGTGCGGCAGGACGTATGGGAGGAACTGCCGCTTTCGGCACTCGCGACGCGCCTACGCGACATATACGCGAGCGCTTACAGCGTCAGCCTGTTTACCAACTGGAACCGCGAAATCGTCCCGCAGGTGTGGGTGAAGTCGCGCCTCGGGATAGACGATGAGGCGAAATCCCGGGCGTTGCTGCTGGAGCTCGGCGCGCGCCCGGCGATGCGTGAGCGCCATCCGCTTCCGGAGCACGATGCCGCGAACTGCACCCCGCAAATGGGCGCGCCCGGGCCGTGGTTTGAGCGC
>CAXTUV010000246.1:0-3657 GCA_964247445.1 uncultured Acidobacteriaceae bacterium
GTGCAGACCCGTATCCTCCTTGAGCACGAAACCATAGGCGCTCCAGCCGAAGACCCCAGCCAGCGTGTGCGCGTGGCGGTTGATCGATTGCAGCAGGGAAAGATTCAGCGGCAGGTCGTCGGCAGCCCCGAGCGGGGAGCGCGCATCAAGCGCAATCCGCACCAGGCGGCTGGGCTCGGCAATGGGCAGGCTCTTGAGCAGCAGCGCGTGCATAAGCGTGAATACACCGGTATTCGCACCGATGCCCACCGCAAGCGTCAAGACGGCGGTCAGCGTGAACCCGGGCGCGTGCCCGAGCCGCCGCAGGGCGTATCTGACATCAGCCCAGAGCGCCCCGAGCCCGGTCCACCGCCAGACCACCCGGCTGCGCTCCCCAATGACAACGGGATTGCCGAAGGCCACGCGCGCCGCCCGCCGGGCTTCGTCCGGGCTCAGGCCCTCGGCAATCAGCGCCTCCGCCTTTTCCTCCAGGTGCCCCGCGATCTCCTCCGCAAGCTCCCGCTCCATCCGGCGTCGCTTCCCGAACCAGGCCATGCGCTCCCTCCCGTTTTCGTTCCCCCTACAGCTCGCCCGGCGCGAGCACCAGCCGGATGCCCTTCAGCATGGACTCAAACCGCGCCAACTCGCGCCCGAGCCGCTCCGCGCCCGCCGCAGTCGCGCGGTACACGCGGATGCGCCGCCCCGCGGGCGAGAGCTCCCACGCGGCCTCGACAAAGCCGCCCTTCAGGAGCCGCTGCAAGGCCGGGTAGAGCGAGCCTTCCTCAACCTGCAACAGGTTCTCGGAGCGGGCCTGCAGGTGCTGCACCAGCGCGTAGCCGTGCATGGGCCGCCGCTCCAAGGCGCGGAGCACAATCATCTCCAGCGCGCCCGGGAACAGGTCGCGCTGGGCGGTCCGCTTGTCTTTTCGCATCTTCGGCCCTGCTTGCTCTTTGCTTAGAGCAAAATAGTAGCAGAGGCATCGTCAAAAGCACTAGAGGCGGCCCTGCTTGCGCCCGCTCCGCTGATTCCCGAGTGAACCGGCAAAAGTGGGTCCGCCGCATCGGCGAGGCTTGCCGGCCATAACGCATTGTCATTACTGAACTTAGCTTGGCAAATTCCTGAAGAAAGGCTTGGCTTTATCCCTTGTGTAGTTACTTAGGTGCTGGAGCATGTGTTTTCTACCTAACATTCTCTCAGCATGCCGTGCTATACAAGCATTGGCCGCCGAACGCAGCTGATAAATCAAACTACTGTCGGGAGTCTTTCATGCCTCACCTGCCGCATTGCTTCGCTAGATATAGACCAAGTCCCCTTGTGTTGATTGCCGGCGTAAGTGCCCTGTTTTCGGCGACTTCCCTCTCCTGCTCGGCGCAACTTAATTCAACCGCCGGAACGGTGACGCTGAATGCTACCTTGCCGGAGGTGCTCAGCGTTTCAGCAACGCCCGGGAATGTGAACTTCACGCTGGTGCCGGGCAGCACAGCAGTTGCTTCCGCGCCGATCTTAGTGACGACAAGCTGGCTTGTGATGGCCACCCGCGCGAATATTGCACTGTTCGCATGGTTCGCGACGCCGGCGGCGGCCCTTACCGACGGTGCTTCGACGCCGAACAACATCCCGAGCGCTGAGGTATACGGCACTGTCCCGACCGGCTCACCGACTGCCTATACCGCGTTCACGCAGTCAGGCGCGCTTGGTGCGACGGGTGGCGGCCTCCAGCTTTTTACGCAAGCGCTGTCTTCGGCGACGCGCTCCATCACAAGAACGGACAACCTAAACTTAGAAATTAACCTGACCGCGCAGCCGCAGCTGCCGGCGGGCACCTACAGCGGCATTCTAAATTTACAAGCGCAAGCTTTGTAAATAGAGCTGCTTACACGCGATATCCAAGCCCGGTAATTGTCAAAGGCGGAGCTGCTGTCGCGCTTGCGGAAAGGTAAGTCATGAAGAATACGTGCCTTCGCATTCTGCCGCTCCTCCGCCATTTAGGGTTTGCTTCCGTGTTTACATTTGCGGCATGCAGCGCGGGGGCGCAGACCGTGCAGCCGCTCATCGCCGAATACACCGAGCATGGGGAAGGTTCGTTTGAGGTAACCAATACCGGCCTCGCCGCGAGCGTGGTGGTCCTAGAGCCGAAAAGCTTCAGTATCCGCCCGAATGGTGTCGCCGACTTTCGCCCTCTGGACGACTCCATTCATTTGGAGCTTTCTGCCACAAGTTTCCGTTTAGAACCCCGTGCAAGCGCGCGCGTTTTCTATAGGGCGACAGCCGAGAAAGCACCGGCCTGGTTCTCGATCTACGCCTCGTTCGCGCCGGCGAAAGCGGCGAAAGGGCTCTCGGTGCGGGTCATGCTGCCGCACACCGTGTACTTGTACCAAAAGCGGCCATTGAGCAAGGGAGCCGTGGAGTTCAAGCGCGCATGGTTCGATGCCGCAGCGCATACAGTCACGTGCGAGATCGCCAATGAAAGCGGCATGGCCGGTCGAGCGGAGGCGGTCGAAGCCATCGGAGGCCACGCTTCCGCTTCCGCGGGCGGCTTCCCTCTGCTGCCGCATGCCGAGCGCGTCGTTTCCTTGGACTGGACCGCGTCCGAGCCGCCGCAGACTGTTGAGATTGACTTTGAACGCTTTTCGCTCAAGCTGCCGGTCTCGGCAGCCCAATAAAGCCGATGCCGCGGCTGCTGATCTCCTTCGCGCTTCTCCCCTGCGTCGGCGCGGCGGTCGCGGCGGCGCAAGTGGTGGAAATTTCAGGCGGAGCCTCAACCGCGTACGGCGCGCAAGGTGGGAGTGTGTTGTTCCACGGGGAGCGCGTGGACTCTTCCGTCGGTGCCGGTTTCGTCGCAGGCCGCCCGAGCCTCGGCGGCGCGCTCACCCGCAAGCTCAATGGCGGCACCTTAACCATGGGCCAGCAGGACTTCAACTTGGAGCTGCCCACGGACCTTTTCGATGCGGCGCACGTCTTCTTCGGCAGCGGAGTGGGCGTTGTGCGTACGCTTGCAAATAAGCGGGTCTTCACCGGATTCGTCGGTGCCGCTTCGCGGGACGGCGGTACTCCTTTGTTCCGGACAGCCAACCTCGGCGACCCCGCGCTGTTCGGGCAATGGCGGCAGCCGATCGGTGCCCAGTGCTTTTCGCTGACAACAGCGCTGCTGACCACAACCCGAACGGGGCTGGAAACCTTCGAGTGCGGGGGTTCTCATGCATTTGCTGTCGGGCTCACCACGGGTTACGGCGGCGGAGCACCCTATAGCGCCCTCAGCGCAACGCTCAAGCAACGCCGCTTCAACCTCCGCTTGGCTTATATCGGGTCAGGCAGTGCCTTTCTGCGGGGCGGCGGAAGCGGAGAGCCGATACCGGAGGCGGTACGCGAGAACCTTGCGGTTGAGTACAAGCCGAGCCGGCGGTTCAGTTTTGCTGTTCTTCGCCAAAACTATCTGGTCCCTCCTGCATACGGCGGCGGTGCCGCGGCAAGCCGCAGCACCCTCAATCAAGGGTCGTTCAATGCACGCGGCCGCGTGGCCGCGTGCAGCTTCAGCCTTCTCGAGTCCAGCTTTCAACCGCTGGCTTTGCAGGACGGGTCTGCGGGGCGCAACAGCTCCGCGACCGCCTTCTGTGAGCGAACATTTCGGCGCGTGCAGTGGACCGAATCGTTTCTCGGCAGCCGCGAGTTGCAAGGGGC
>CAXTUV010000246.1:3687-5409 GCA_964247445.1 uncultured Acidobacteriaceae bacterium
GTGAATGTCGGGGCAGGACGCACCACGTTTTCGCACGGCGGCGCGCTTCTAATGCGGTCCAGCAGCTTCGAGGTGAACTACCAATTACTTTACCTGGCCGATCGGCCCAGCAATCCTTTCGAGAACTCGCTTTTGTTCGACGCGCGCGTACAACTTCTGCGCGGCCTTGAGGCGCACGCTTCCAGCACCGTGAGCCCAACCGGCACCACGCTGTACTCCGTGCAGCTCAGCACGACGCTGGCACATGCGAACCGTACCGAGGCTCCGCTGGGAGCAGGCGTATTCGGCAGTTGCGTCCTGCGCGGACGGGTTGTTGACGGCGACGGCAAGCCGGTGGGCGGGGCCGCGCTGCTGATCGGCGCGGCCCGCGTATATTCCGACTCCGGCGGCTACTTCCTTTACCGCGAAAAGTCGCCGAAGCCGCACCCATTCCGCGTGTTGACCGATGAGTTCCTGGAGCCAGGCGACTTCAGCGCTCACGGCGCGCCCGCCACCGTAAGAACCGAGAACGAGCGCAACGCACCCGTTCTGCGCATCACCGTTGCCCGCATACCCTCAAGCCCTACGGCAGGAGCAGCGGAGCCCGGCACATGAAGCTCTGCATCTTTCTCTTCAGCCTTTTGGGCGTGACAGCAACGGCAGGAGGGCAAATCGTACGGCTCGGCGCGCCCGCGCGCCCGCATCCCGAGTTGGCGTTGGGGTCCCTCGGCATCTCCGCAAGTCCGTCGACGATCAGCCTCACGCTTGTCGCGGGCGGGCAGGCTTTCGGCTCTTCGGCGATCTCCATCCAAACCGCGGCCAACCTGTCAGTCCTCAGCAGCTTGAGCCTTTACGCGTTTTTCACGAACTCCGCGGCGCTCAGCTCAAGCAGCGGCGACACCATCCCGGCGTCCATGGTGTACGGGCGATGTCCGACAGGAAGCCCGACCGCGTTTACCGCCTTTACCCAGAGCGCGCCTTTCAGCGCCGCCAGTGGTTTACAGCTGTACCGCACCGGCAACCTGGTGATGCTTGGGTCAGGTCGCACCGACTCACTGTTCCTGATGATCGACCTCAGCGCGACTCCCCAGCTGCCCGCGGGCAGCTACACCGGTACGCTCATTTTGCAGGCGCAAGCCCTTTAAACGGGACTGTGTGCAGTCAGCACCTGATGTCGAGGGTGCTTTGACACGGGCAGCCCGTCTAGTTTCGGTGTCTATCCTCCGGAAGCCAGGCAAAGCCCTGTTCGGGGAGATAGATTTACGAAGCTGGCGGGGGCTCGGAGACTCAGCTGGAAACGGCAGATGGAGGGGGATTGGTGGGCACAGCAGGATTCGAACCTACGACTTCCACCGTGTGAAGGTGGCACTCTACCGCTGAGTTATGCGCCCATCCGCAAGCGACCGGCAGGGTTCGCCGACTCTCGAAAGCATACCATCCGTGCTCCGGCGGCTACAATGAGGATCAAAGCCATGGAGCCTCAACATCCAGGCGGCGCGCCGCGGCGGCCCTTTGAGCAGGAAGAATCCGTCGGCGCATCGCAACCTTCGGCCCCAGCCGGGGTTCAGGAAGACATGGGCGCGGCGGTTTACGATGCGGGGTGGCTGGGCAGGGCGCGCGAAGCGCGGCAGGCCGTGCCGGACGAAGGCTCAGACGCGGCGGTGATGCTGCGGGTGCGCGACGGCGACGAATCGGGCTTTCCGTACCTGATCGAGAAATACCGCCGTCAGATTATCCACTATA
>CAXTUV010000247.1:0-5395 GCA_964247445.1 uncultured Acidobacteriaceae bacterium
CCGTAGGGGTTCTGGAGGACGCGAAGCTCGCGGATAGCGGACTTGGGCGGCAGCTGCCCGCCGGTGAAGCCGTCGATATACACCTGCCCGCCCGACGGGCCCGCGCCCGGGCCGCCGAGCGCCGTGATCTCGTTTTGGAGCTCATCCGGATCGTCCGACAGCGCATCGAGGTCCGCGCCCTTGACCGAGTAGCCGCTCGCGTTCGCGTCCGGGTCGACCGAGACCGTGGGCGCTTCCGCGTTGACCTGCACCTCCTGCTGGGCGACCTCAATCACCAGCGTCGCATTAACGGTGCGGGAAACGCCCGCGGCCAGCGCCGGCGCTGGAATGCTCTTGGACGCGAACCCCGGCGCGGTGACGAGCAGCGTGTACGCGCCCGGCGGCAGGTTCGGAACCGAATAGCTGCCGTCCGCCGTTGAGGTCGCGCTGGCGATGGTTCGGCCTTGCGGGTCGGTGACGGCGACCGTCGCCCCGGGCACGACCGCGCCCGACGGGTCGGCCACCGTGCCGCGCAGGCTGCCGGTTTGCGCTTTCTGCGCCGCCGACGCGGCTGCCCGACTTGGAGCGGTTTGCGCCGGGCTTACGCAGCCGCCCGTGAGCGCGGCGCAAAGGAGAAGCAGGGCAGGGCGGCTCGGTTTCACGCAAAGTCCTCCGGCGGGCTTCACTCCATTATGGAAACGTTTTCATGTGCATCGACGGGAACGGCCGAAAAAAGTTTCCCATTTCGGGACGAGATGCGTGTTTCCGGCCCCGCGAAGACGGGCCAACCGTACCACGGTTCATGTAGCATCAAGGGCGATTCGGCTCCCGTCGTTCCCCGGGAGCATCCGCGCGGAAGGCATTGAAAGCACTATGGCGATCACCAGCGTTGGCAGCAACTACACAACCGCGGCCCCGGCCAAAACCAATTACAGCGCGATGGCGATGGTCACCACTCTGTTTTTCATCTGGGGCTTTTGCACGGTGATGAACGATGCCGTGATTCCTCACCTGCAATCCATTTTTGGGTTGAGCTACTTTCAATCCTCGTTAATTCAGCTCGCGTTTTTCGGCTCGTATTTCATCTTTGCGCAGCCAGCCGCCAAGCTCGTGGAGTGGATGGGCTATCAACGCAGCATGGTAATCGGCCTGCTCACGATGGGCGTCGGTGCCCTTCTCTTTGTGCCGGCGGCATCAGTTGCGACGTATTGGCTCTTTTTAGCAGCCGAGGTTGTGTTAGCGGCAGGAGTTACGACTCTACAAGTTGCAGCCAATCCCTATGTGGCAATCCTTGGACCTCCCGAGTCCGCATCAAGCCGCTTAAATTTAACTCAGGCCTTCAACACGCTTGGGGACACCGTAGCGCCTTATATTGGCGGCGTATTTATTCTTGGTATTACCGCGGCAGCATCTTCGACCGTTGGGCCGCTCTCCGGCGCGGCACTTACTGCACAGCGTATTCATCGAGCTGCTAGCATAAAGCCTCCCTTCATCGTAATCGCAGTCGCAGTGACGATATTGGCGCTCGCCATCGCGTTGTATCGCTTCCCGCGCCTGGAAATTACCCGTGACTTCCGGCCTGCGAATCTCAATATGAAGCAGGACAGCATATGGAATCACCCACATCTTTACCTTGGGGCAATTGCCATTTTTATCTATGTAGGAGCCGAGGTTAGTGTAGGTAGCTTCTTGGCAAAGTATTTAGCCGATCCGACTATCGGCAATTTACCCCTTCAACAAGGGGCAAAGCTGGTATCACTCTTTTGGGCGAGCATGATGATTGGAAGATTTGCGGGATCAGCCATGATGCAGCGTATCGCTCCCAATAAACTGCTCGCGCTTAGCGGCGTCGGAGCGGGAATATTGGTTTTATGTTCGCTGCTTGGAACAGGTCTTTTCGCCGAAGTCACAATTCATTCTGTTGGGCTTTTTAACTCGATCATGTTCCCAACCATCTTCACCTTAGCGGTTGCGGAGCTGGGTCCCTTAACGGGTCGAGGTTCGGGCCTGCTCGTGCAAGCAATTGTGGGCGGTGCCATTATTCCGGTCGCTATGGGAGCACTCGCTGATCGCTTCGGTATACATCACTCCTTGTTTCTGCCCTTTCTCTGCTACATATTCGTTATCTACTACGGCTGGCGCGGCTACCGCATCGCCCCGGATGAACCCCAGGCGGAGATACAGGCCGTTGCGTAAACGCCGAAGCCTCGCGGCCTAGCGGGGCTTTTCTCCGGCTTCTGTATGTTTCGATCATCCCTTCCCGGGTGATACTTGCCTATGCTCTCGCAGGCCTTGCCCACCATGCTTTCCATCACGCTCGCTGATATCCAGGCCGCCCGCGAGCGCATCCGGGGCTCCATTGCACTCACCCCCGCGCCCTACTCAGCGGCCCTGTCCGCGATGACCGGCCAGGAGGTCTTTCTCAAGCTCGACAACCTCCAGCGCACCGGCGCGTTTAAGGAGCGCGGGGCGTTAAATAAGATCCTGACCCTGCAACCCGAGGAGCGGGCCGGCGGTGTGATCGCCGCGAGCGCGGGCAATCACGCGCAGGCGGTTGCCTACCATGCTGCCCGGCACGGCATCCGGGCGCGCATCGTGATGCCGGAGATGACGCCGCTCGTGAAGGTGTCCGCCACCGCGAAGTACGGTGCGGAGGTGATCCTCCATGGCCAGAACTACGACGAAGCCTACGCCGAGGCCGTCGAGCAAAGTCGGGCGCTCCACCTGTGCTTTCTCCATCCTTTTGACGACCCGGCTGTCATCGCGGGCCAAGGTTCGCTGGGCTTGGAGCTGTTGGAGCAGGTGCCTGGCCTTGAAGCAGTGGAGCATCGGCGTGTATGGCTTCGTGCTGTGGCTGCCCTCCATGCTGCGCGCCCGCGAGCTGGGCGGCCCGGGCACGCTCGAATCGCGCGCAACCATCGCCGACGGCATTGCGGTGCGCCGTGCCGGCTTGCTGACGTACCCGCTGGTCGAGCACTACGTGGACGAGATCGTCACCGTCGATGAGGAGGAGATTGCGCAGGCCATTCTGGTACTGCTGGAAAGCGAGAAAACGCTGGCCGAGGGCGCGGGCGCGGTCGCCCTGGCAGCGCTGCTGCAACGCAAAACGTCTCTCAGCCTCTCGGACAAGCCATTAAGGACAGCGGTCCTGGTCTGCGGCGGCAATATCGATGTGAGCCTGCTGGCGATGATGATTGAGCGCGGCCTGGTCAAGGACGGCCGCCGCACCCGCCTGCGCATCCACCTCACCGACCGTCCCGGCGCGCTCCACGCGATGACCCGCATCCTGGCCGACATGCGCGTCAACATTGTCGAAACCCGCTATGACCGCGCCTACTACGGCGTGAATCTGGGCAATACCGCCATCGATATGACGCTCGAAACGCGAGGCCCCGCGCAGATCGAAGAGCTGAGCCGCGCGCTCGCCGCGGCCGGATTCGCGCACGAGCGCATCGGGTAAGCTAGCCGCATGCCGCGCCTTACCTTCGCCGCCCTGCTGCTCGCTGCCCCTGTCTACGCGCAAACCGCGCCCATCGGAGCGCCCACACCGGCCTACACCCGGCAGGAGGCCATGATACCCATGCGTGATGGAGCGAAGCTGCACACGGTCATCCTGCGCCCGGCGGATGCGAAACAGCCGCTGCCGTTTCTGCTCACCCGCACCCCGTACGGCGTCGCTGACGCGAAGGCGGACGCAGCCCCGGAGCTTGCGCGCGCGGGCTATATCTTCGTCGAGCAAGACATCCGCGGCCGCTACGGCTCCGAAGGGCAGTTCGTGATGATGCGCCCGCTCGCCGCGCACCACGACCCCCAGCACTATCCGCACGACGTGGACGAAAGCACGGACGCCTACGATACCGTGGCTTGGCTCGTGAAGAACGTGCCCGGCAACAACAGCCGTGTGGGTGTGTTCGGCGTTTCGTATCCTGGCTTCCTCACCATGGAGGCAGGGATCGACCCGCACCCGGCGGTCAAGGCGATCTCCCCGCAGGCTCCCATGACGGATGTGTGGCGGGGCGACGACTTCTTCCATAACGGGGCTTTTCGCGAGACGTACGGCTACGATTACGCGCTGGGCTTGGAAACGAGCAAGGAAAACGAGTTCCCTGGCGTACACCCGGGCGAGGATGCCTACGACTTTTTCCTGCAGGCGGGCTCGTTCGCGGGTGCAATTCAGGGCAAGCCCGCGCTGCCGACCTGGGAAGCATTTTTGACCCATCCGGCCTATGACGGCTACTGGCAAGCGCGCGCGGTCGAGGACCACCTCCACACCCCCGCCGTGCCCACGCTCGAGGTGGGCGGCTACTGGGACCAGGAGGATATGTGGGGGCCGCAGGAGGAGTACCGCGCCCTGCACGCGCACGACCCGAAGGGCATGGTGCGCCTGGCGCTCGGGCCGTGGAACCACGGGCAGTGGAGCGGGCCGGCCGAGAGCTTGGGTGCGCTCGACTGGGGCGAGCCGACCGGCCAAGAGTTTCAGCGCAATGTGGAGGCGCCGTTCTTCGCGCATTACCTGAAAGGCGCATCCGGCTCGGTCGCGAGCGTGACGAGTTTCCAAACCGGAACCGACCGCTGGCAGCATTACACTGCGTGGCCTCCACCCGAAAGCACGGCGACAGCGCTCTACTTGTCCACGGGGCAGACCCTAACCTGGGCCGCGCCGAAGACGAATGCGCCAGCGGGCGAGTACACAGCCGACCCCGCGCAGCCCATCCCGTACCGCGCCCGGCCGATCGAGGCTACCTATGACCCGAAAGGCTCGCATTGGCGCACCTGGCTGGCTGAGGACCAGCGCCCGGCCACCACGCGGGCCGACCAGATGACTTGGCGCGGGCCGGCTTTGAACAGCCCGCTGACCGTGACGGGAGATGTGACGGCCGATCTTTGGGCCTCAACAACCGGTACGGATGCCGATTGGGTGGTGAAGCTGATCGACGAGTACCCGAATGATCCGAAGCTGGGCAAGATGGCCGGCTACCAGTTTATGGTGGCCGAGGAGATCTTTCGCGGGCGCTACCGTACCGGCCCGGACCATCCCGCGCCGACCCCGGCGAACACCCCGGAGCGCTATATCTGGAGCCTCCACGGCGTGGACCACGCCTTCTTGCCCGGCCACCGTGTGCTGGTGGAGGTGCAGAGCAGTTGGTTCCCACTGTACGACCGCAATCCGCAAACCTATGTCGCGAACATCATGGAAGCCAAGCCCGCCGACTTCCGCTCGGCAACCGTGCGGGTGCTGGCCTCGCCCGATCACCCGTCGCGCGTGGTATTGCCGGTGCAGGGCGATTCCGGCCGGTAAAGCCTAATCGATTTGACCCCACCCCGCTCGATGGCTATATTCAAAGAGCGGGGTGGAGCAGTCCGGTAGCTCGTTGGGCTCATAACCCAAAGGTCGTAGGTTCAAATCCTACCCCCG
>CAXTUV010000248.1:0-5348 GCA_964247445.1 uncultured Acidobacteriaceae bacterium
CCGTTCTACATGAGCGGCCCGCAGTTCGCGTACTGGAAGCACACCGAACTGACTCTCGACGTGGTCCCGGGCCGGGGCGGCATGTTTTCGCTTGAGGGCCCGGAAGGCGTACGTTTTCACATCCGCTCGCGTGTGTTCACGGACGGGGAGATCGCGGCCTTACGGGCTGCGGGTCGTCTTTAAAGGGAATGTCGAACGCTGGGCTTAGTGCCGTGCTCACTTGATCCGGCCTGCTCCGGCAAGCCGAACGGCATGGGCAGGATGTAGCGGGCAGCGAGCTGAGTGAGCCGGCGGATCAGCGGGGACCAAAGGGAAACGAGAGCGGCAAGTGCCGCGAGAAGAACAAAAGCGGTTGCGATTTCAAACATACAAGCCTCGGACCTGCGTGTTTCGAGGGAGCAAAAAGGTGGTCTCTCAAGCTGGAGCGGAACCTGGGCCGGGGAAGCCCGGAATGTGCAAGCTGGGGTAGACGGCGATGCGGCTGACCCTGTTTACGTTGTATAGACCATTTTGAGTCGCGACACACAAGAAAATTCATGTTGCACGGTGTAAAACCACCTACGTCGCTCTCCACGAGCCGGCTGCCGGATGGAGAGAGCTTTTTAGTACTGCCTACGACGCATCCGCCTCGGCTCCTTGCTCGTTACTACGGCATGACACGAAGCGAAATGGTGCGGGCCGTAGAGCAAGAGGTTGCCCGGCTTGAGCTGATCCGCGCGCAGTTACTCGCGGCTAATTCGGGGCCGAAGCCGCGCAAGTTATCTGAGGACGGCAGGCGACGCATCGCGGAGGCACAGCGGCGACGCTGGGCCAAGCAGCCGCTGTCTGAAGGCCGGAAAGCCGCGCTCTAAGCGCCTCCTTACTGTGCCGCGAGCCGCAGCTCCGCGCCCTCGGCCCGCTCCGGCAGGCGGATACGTAGAATTCGGCTTGCCGCATCATACTGCCCGCCTTCAACCGGCTTGCCGTCCACCGTTGCCCGTGCGAGCGACGGCCAATCGTACACCGCGACCTCAATCTCGCTCCACCACGGGGCGTAGCTGCCTTGGTGCTTGCCGAGATGGAGCGTGAGGCTGTTGAGCGCGGCTTCGCAGCCGTACTCGATCCGCAGATAGCTTCCGTGTTTGTAGTCGAGTGTCGCCCCGTCATCGCCGTAGTAGCTGCCCCGGCAGTCCGGCCCCGGGTAGACGCGCAGCGTCAGCGGCCCTTGCGGCTTCTGCTCCGTGGCTTCGATCAGCGGCTGCTCCGGCACGATCGCCCCGCCTCGTACAAAAACCGGCAGAGTATCGGTGGCGGGCTCAATCCGCAGCGTTTCTAGCGCACCTAGGCCCAGCGCCGCACCGGTGCTTACCGCCTTGGCTGCGTCCGCGGTGGTCTTCTGCGATGGGTCGGCATCATGCGTGACTCGCTTGCCGGTCCAGTAATCGAACCACGGCACGGGCGGCAGGGTCACGGTGTAGGGCAGCGGCTCGTCCGGCCATTGCGCGGGTGCAATGAGCAAATCCGGGCCGAACATCCACTCGTTGCCGGCTTCCAAGTCCAGCGGGTGCTTGTCGGCGGTCGCTTCAGGAAACTCCAGGAACAGCGGCCGCATGATCGGCACGCCGGTGCGTGAAGCCTCCTCCGCCGTCGCGTACAGGTAGGGCAGCAGCTTATAACGCTCCTCGATGTAGCGCCGCCGAACGGCCTCCATCGCCGCGCCGCCCGCCCACGGTTCCTGCGGATTGGACCCCTTTTCGGTGTGGTCGCGATCAATGGGATTGAACGCGCCGACCTCCAGCCACTTTGTCAGCAGGTCGAGCTGCGGCGAGCCCGCGTAGCCGCCGATATCGTCGCCCGCCATGTAAAAGCCGCCCAGCCCCAGGCTTTCGAGCATGGGTGTCGACAGCCGAAGGTGCGCGTAAGAGCTGGAATTATCGCCGGTCCAGGTGGCACCGTAGCGTTGGCCGCCCGCGTAGGTGGCCCGCGTCAGCACGAACGGGCGCTCATTCGGCTTGAGCGTTTCCAGTCCCTCGTAGGTGCCGCGCGCGTTCAGAAGGCCGAAGATGTTGTGCACCTCGCGCTCGTCGGCCGTCCGCTTGGGAAAGCCTGGCTCGTCGATGGTGCTTCGCACGTCAAGCGGCATGGTTTTCGTCGCGGTCTGGAAGACTGACGGCTCGTTCATGTCATTCCAAAACCCGGCGACGCCTTCGCCGTAGAACGTTTTGTAAAGCGAGCCCCACCAGGCGCGCGCGCTTTGGTTCGTGAAGTCAGGAAACACGGACGGCCCGGGCCACACAGTGCCGACAAACTCCGACCCGTCTGGATTCTTAACGAAGTGGCCGCCTTGCTCACCCGAGTCATACACCGCGTAACCCTCACCGGGCGCGTGCGCCACATGGAGGTCAGTAATGAGCACGAGGTGAAACTGCTTGTCCTTGAGTTCCTGTACAAACCTGGGGAAGTTCGGAAACTTGGTCGCATCGAGCGTGAACGGTCGATTCTTGACCTGGTAGTCAATGTCCATGTAGACGGCGTCCGCCGGAATGCGGTCGGTCCGAAGGCGGTCGGCGACGGCGCGCAGCTCGCCTTCGGTTTCATAGCTGTAGCGCGACTGTTGGAAGCCGAAGCTCCACAAAGGCGGCAGGGGCGTGGTACCCGTGAGCCACGCCCAATCCTGGACTACCTGTTTGGGCGTGGGGCCGTACAGGATGTAGTAGTCCAGCGGCCCGCCTTCCGCCCCGAAGCTGTATTCGGTATGCGACTGCTTGCCGAACTCGAAATTCGACCGCCAGGTATTGTCCAGGAACAGCCCGTAGCTTTTGCCCGCCCGGTCGGCGAGAAAGAATGGAATGTCCTTGTACAGCGGGTCCGTCCCTTCCTGAAAGCGGTACGCGTCGGTGTTCCACATGGTATAGGCGTGGTCGCGGCGGTCGAGCGGCCCGGTCTTATCGCCGAGGCCGAAGTAGTGCTCCTCCTGCGGCATCTCCTTGCGCACAGTAAAGCGGCCGCCCGGGCTGAATTCAACCGGTTCAGCATCGGCGACCACGGGCTGCCCGGCCACATCGGTGACGGTGAGGCGCAGGTCGTCCCGGTTGACCCGCACGTGCAGCTGCTTTGTGTCCAACCCGATCGCATCTCCGTCCTGCGCTTGGCTGACCTTGACCGAAGCCGAAGCAGCAGCAGGCAGCACCGCCCAGGAACCCTGCGGACGCGGTCCGTTCGCGGGGACCACAGTGA
This sequence comes from uncultured Acidobacteriaceae bacterium, assembly GCA_964247445.1. Lineage (GTDB taxonomy): Bacteria > Acidobacteriota > Terriglobia > Terriglobales > Acidobacteriaceae > EB88. The sequence continues at coordinate 3,217 of CAXTUV010000248.1, forward strand.
CCCGAAGGACATCCTCCCGCAGCGCCGTGATGCGGAGGGTGCGGCCGCCGGACTGCACCTCGATCCCGTTCGGCAGAGCAACGGGCGCGACGGTTTGGGCGAGGGCAGGGATGCTTAAAAGAGCCAGGGCGGGAAGTAAGGATCGCGCGTGCATGCGAGAACCATCGAAACACGAACGGAGCGCTCTTGGGTAGAGCCGCGCCTAACCCTTGCCGCTGTAACCGAACCAGCTCTGCTCTCTCTAACCCCCTAAGCCTGCTGTTCAGGACGAGAGGAGACGAGCCATGGTTGTGCATTGCAGTCATGTGTGGGGCCGCATCTCGGACTACCTCGACGGCACGCTTTCCCCCGAATCACTTGAAACCGTGCAGCGCCACCTGGAGCACTGCGAGCTTTGCTCGGCGGTACTGGACTCAACACGCAACATCATCATGCTGACGGTGGACAACCGCGTGTACGAGCTGCCGCTCGGCTTCAGCAACCGCTTGCACACACGGCTTTCCCGGGAGCTGGACCCTTAACGCGCCGCCGCTGAGGAAATTCAGAGGCCGTTCAAGTAGATGTGGAACACCTCTTCCAAGCCGACCAACGCGATGCTCGCGACGGCCAGCGCAATTTGCAGATTCTCAGACCGCACCTTGCCGGCCGGCGGGGCTGCGGTGCGCCACTGCGAGGACGGCCGTGCGCGCAGGCAGCGCAGCCGGGAGCTCAAGAACAGGTTGAGCGCCGAGCAGAGAAGCGAGATCAACATCATGGGAATGCGAATGGCATCCACATGAAACGCGCCCGCGAAAGCTTTCAAGCTGGAAGCCGCGGCCAGCGCGCCCACCCCGATCAGCAAACGCAGCCCGCTTAAGGCCATCAAGGTCGTGCATACGCTTTGCAGCACGATAAAGCCGAAGCTGGTCAGACTAAGCAGCCAGGAGCCGCCCCGCTCCTTGCCGGCCGGTTGTGCTTCCTCAGCTGCCGGCGCCACCCCAGTCACTGCATCTTGCTCCACCATATTTCCTCCCCGCCCGAACACCCTCTATCCTATGTCGGACGCAGGCGCGCACCAAAGCGTCTGCTTTCGTGAGGAGAATCATGCCCCAGCACCAACGCCGCGCCCTGGTCACCGGAGGCGCGGGCCTGATCGGCTCGCACATCACCGACCTGCTCGTCCGGGAGGGCTGGCGGGTCCGCGTGCTCGACAATCTGGAGCCGCAAACGCACAGGAACAGCAAGCCCGCGTGGGTGAATGCTCAAGCAGAGTTCGTCCAAGGCGAGGTGCAGGATTACGGCACCATGCAGGCCGCCCTTGACGGCGTCGATGCGGTTTTCCACGAAGCGGCCTACGGCGGCTATATGCCGGAGATGGCCAAGTATGTGCTCGTGAATTCCTTCGGCACCGCGCAGATGCTGGAAATCATCCGCGACCACCAGCTGCCGGTAAAGAAGGTCGTCGTCGCGAGCTCGCAAGCCGTGTACTCAGAAGGCGCGGCACGCTGCCCGGAGCACGGGCATGTCGCCCCTTTGCTCCGCCCTGCGGAGCAGCTGCGCGCGGGTGACTTCCAAGTCCACTGCCCGCTCTGCGGCAAGCCGACGGCGTCCATCCCGACCCCGGAAAGCACCCCGGGCGGCGGCGAAACCGTGTATGCGCTCACCAAGGTCGACCAGGAGCGACTTGTTCTGCTGTGGGGCAAGCAGACCGGCATCCCAACAGTCGCGCTGCGCTACTCCTGCACCTACGGGCCGCGGCAGTCGCTGTTTAACCCCTACACGGGGGTGATCGCGATTTTCTGCACGCGGCTGCTCAACGGGCAGCAGCCGATCCTATATGAGGACGGCGGGCAAACACGCGACTTGTGCTTCGTCGAGGACATCGCGCGGGCCAACCTGCTGGCGGCCGAAACCGACACGCTCGACGGGCTGCCGGTGAACGTCGGCTCGGGCCGCGCGACCAGCGTGCGCGACCTGGCCGGGATCATCGCCGGGCAGCTTGGAGTGGAAATTGAGCCGCTGGCGCGGGGGGAGTTTCGTCCGGGCGAGATTCGCTCGCTGATCTCGGACATCACGCGGGCACGCACGATCGGCTATGAGCCGCAAACCACGATCGAGCAGGGGATTGCGCGCTACATCGAGTGGATCAGGAC
>CAXTUV010000249.1:0-5342 GCA_964247445.1 uncultured Acidobacteriaceae bacterium
TACCGGGCATTCGCGAACAAGATTTGGAACGCGGCGCGGTTCATTTTCATGCAGGTGGACCGGGCGCGGGAGGCGGGGGTTGTCATCGATCCGGCGACCCTCCGAACCGGAGAGCAGTCGGAGGATCTGGAAGCTCGGTGGATTCGGTCACAATTGACGACTTTCGTAGGACTGCCCGGTAAAGGTCCCCGCATAGGCGGCATACATAACGCGCTCGAAAATTACCGTTTTGACGAGGCCGCGAATCTGCTCTACGCGTTCTTTTGGAACGACTTCTGTGATTGGTATTTGGAGATGGCTAAGCTTCGCCTCCGGTGGGACGAAGAAACACTTCGGGATGAATCTACCAGAGCGCTTCGCACGTTGCTCGTCACGTTTGAAGCCTTTCTGCGAATTTTGTCTCCGTTCATGCCGTTCATCAGCGAGGAGCTATGGCATGCCATATATGAAGGCAAGCCCCCAAAAGCCTCCATAGGCCTTTCCGATTATTTCAGCGAGGAAGCTCCCTTTACTTGGGAGCCGGGTGTCGCGGGTGCTGTGCAGGATTTGCAATTGCTCGTTACGAGTATTCGCGCTGTCCGCAAAGAATTGGGCATTGCGGAGAAGGCTTCTGTTCCGGTGCGAGTGCGGGCGGGCACGGCCACTGAAACGACGCTGTCGGAAGCTCGAACTCTCGTCGAGAAGCTGGCTCGGGTCTCTGCCTTGGAGTTCACAACGAAGTCGCTGGAGGGTTCAGGCGTGCGCTCTTCCCTGCATTTCGACTTACAGGTGGTTTACGAGAAGCAAGTCGACGCCGCTGTCGAGGGCGAGCGCCTCGCGAAAGAGCTGGGGAAGTTTGAAAAGGAACGGAAAAGCGCCCAAGCGCAGCTGGGCGACGCGGGGTTTCTTGCGAAGGCTCCGGCGGCGGTCGTGGAAGGCCGGCGCAAACGGCTGGGCGAGCTGGAAGACCTGATCGCGAAAACCCGAGCAGCCCTCCAAGGGCTGAACCAAAAGGCGAGCTAGACTGTGAGTGTGAAGGTCAAGGAAGCGGTCAGCAATGTCGAAAGCATCCGCAAGGCGCTCCAGGATTTTCTTGCCCCGGAGCTGCGGGGCATCGCGATACGGCTGGAAGCGCTCGACAGACGGCTTGAAGACTTAAAGGGCGAAGTTGTGGGCGGCCGCGATGAGCTGCGCGCTTTACGCGAGGAACTGCGCGGTGAACTTCATGCCGTGGAGGCACGCATGAAGGAAGCGCTTGAGCAGGCCAAGCGCGAGGTTCTGCTCAGGTTCGAGCTGGCCGACGCGCAGCAGCAAATTTCCCTGCTGGCGAAAGAAAACCTTGAGCTGAAGCAAAAACCGCCGCAATAGCTGCCGCAGGAAGGGCATGGACTGGAAATCACGCCGTGTAGATGCAATCGTCGTCGAAGCCCTCACCGAGGACAAAGCCACCGACGACCAAACCACCCTGCTCACCGTCGATTCCGCGCTTCGTGGGACGGGCACAGTCATGGCCAAGCAGGACTGCATCATTGCGGGCCTTGGCGTCATCCCGCGCGTGCTCGCGGCCTTTGCCCGCCTCGAAAACCGGAGTGAACGCAGCTTCGAGGTCGTCAGCCATCCGGAGATCTTCGATGGCGTGCGGGTGCGCAAGGGGCAGACCCTTGCCGTAGTTCGCACGACCGCGCGTACTCTGCTCTCAACCGAACGGGTGATCCTCAACCTTCTCCAGCGCATGAGCGGCATCGCGACCCTCACCCGGCGCTATGCCGATGCGGTCGCCGGGACGGGTGCGACGGTGATCGACACGCGTAAAACCGTACCGGGGCTGCGCGTGCTCGACAAATACGCGGTCACCTGCGGCGGCGGTGAAAACCACCGGCTCGACCTGTCGGACGGCATCCTGATCAAGAACAACCACATCGCGCTCGGCGGGGGCATCGCGCGCGTGCTGGCCAACGCCCACGCGAAGCGCCGTCCTGGGCAGATCGTCGACATCGAGGTGCGGACCTTTGCGGAGCTCGACGAAGCGTTGGCGCACGGGGCCGAGTCGCTGCTGGTGGACAACATGACTCCGGACGAGGTGCGGCGCGCGGTCGAGACCGTGCGCGGGCAGGGGTCGAAAATCCCGATCGAGGCTTCCGGCGGTATCGGCCTCGAAACCGTGCGCGCCTACGCGGAAGCCGGCCCGGACTACATTTCCGTGGGGGCGCTGACGCACTCAGCGGTCGCGGTGGACCTGAGCATGCGTATTGTGGGCGAGCCCGGTTGAGGTTCGACCTCCAAGCCGTACAAGAATCGCTGGTGGGGACCATCTTTGCCGCCAAGCTGCACCATTTCGAGGAGATCGGCTCCACCAACACCCATGCCATGCGGGCGGGAGCGGAAGGTGCGCCGCACGGCAGTGTTTTCGTCGCCGACGCGCAAACGGCGGGGCGAGGTCGCGGAGCGCACAGTTGGGTTTCGCCCGCCGGAACCGGTTTATACGTGAGTGTGCTGCTGCGGCCCCAAGCAGCCCCGGGCGATGCGCTGCTGTACTCGCTCGCGGCCGGCATGGCGGCGCTTGCAGCGGTGCGTGTAGCCGCGGGTTTGTCGGCGGACCTCCGCTGGCCGAACGACCTGTTCGCGGGCGGACGCAAACTGGGCGGGGTACTGTGCGAGATGCAGGCGGAGGCGACGCGTGTGCGCTTTCTAGTTATCGGGATCGGCATCAACGTCGCACAAGAGGCGTTCCCGCCCGAGTTCGCCGCGACCTCGATTGCGTTGGAGGGGCATCGGGTCGCGCGGGAGTCGCTGCTCCTCGCCCTGCTTCGGATGCTGGAAGCGGAAGCAGCGGCGCTCAGCCAAGCGGAAGGCGGCGCGGACCTTCTCCGGCGATTGGAAGCGGCATCGACCTGGGTGCGCGGGAAAGCCGTGACGGTCGGCGAGGAGCAGCCGTTCTCCGGCATCACGGAAGGCCTGGACGCGCGGGGGTTTCTCCAGGTGCGGACCGACGCGGGCGAGCTCAGGACGGTACTTTCGGGCGGAGTGCGCGAGAGACAATAACCCCATGTTGCTGTGCCTCGATGTCGGCAATACTAATACGGTTCTGGGCTTATACCAGGAAGCGGAGCTTGTCGCCCACTGGCGCGTGACGACGCAGCGCGCACAAACCGCGGACGAGTACGGCGTGCTGTTTTTAAATCTGTTCGCCATGCGTGAGTTTGCCCCGGGGCAGGTAGAGGCGGTCGCGATTTCCTCGGTCGTCCCACAGCTCGACGCCACGCTCCGGGAGGTAGCCCGCGTGCATTTTCGGCGCGATCCCCTGATGGTGGAACCGCGCCTAAACGCGGGCATGCCGCTTTTGATCGACAACCCCGCCGAAGTGGGCGCGGACCGCATCGTCAATTGCGTGGCCGCCTATACGCGTTACCAGCGAGCCTTGATTGTCGTGGATTTCGGTACAGCGACCACCTTCGACGTGGTCTCCGAGCGAGGGGAGTTCCTAGGAGGTGCGATCGCGCCGGGCCTGGGCGTTTCCGCCGATGCCCTCTTCGCGCGCGCCGCGCGGCTGGGCCGCATCGAGATTCGCCGGCCCGCGAAGGCGATTGGCACCAACACGGTTACGAATCTGGAAAGCGGCCTCTTCTGGGGATACCTCGGGCTGGTGGATGGCATTCTGGAACGCATGACGGCGGAGCTGGGAGGCTCGCCGGTGATCCTCGCGACAGGCGGGCTCGCCGGGCTGATCGCTCCCGAGTCGCGCTTTATCACGGAGGTGGACGCAATGCTGACCCTGGAAGGGCTGCGCCTTGTCCATGAGCGGAACCGCCACCCTTGAAAAACTACTTTAACTACTTCACGGAAGTTGAGGAGCGGTTTCAACAAAGGCGCGGGTCGCTGCTCATGCTTTCCACGCTCGACTGGGCGCTGGTTGAGTCATGGAAAGATGCTGGGGTGCCTTTGGAAGCTGTACTGCGGGGCATCGACGAAGCCTTCGCGCATTACGAAACCCGCAAAGCAAAAGGCCGCGCGCGCAAGGTCAACGGGCTGGCTTGGTGCGCGCAAGCCGTGATGGGAGCCGCCGAGCACATGCGCGAAGCCGCGGTTGGAGCAGTGCCGGCGCAAGCGGAAAGCGGCTTTGAAGGCGAAAGGATTGCGCGGCACCTGGTGCACTGTCGAGACGCTCTCCGTGCAGCCGCGGCTCTCCCAGAGGGCGCGCATGGACTCGCGGAAGAAACAGCGGCACGCCTCAACGAGCTTGCGGGCGAGGCGCGCGGCACGGCCTTGCCGGATGCCGAAGCACTGGAGTCGACCCTGCGCACGCTGGAAGCCAAGCTGCTGGCCATGCTCACAGCTACCTTGCCGGAAGCCGACCTCGCCGAGCTGCGCGCGCAGGCCGCACGGGAGCTCGCGCCCTATCGCAGCCGTATGGGCGCACTCCAGATTCGGCAAGTGGAGGGGCAGTTCCTGGAAAAGCGCCTCCTCGAACGGTTCCACTTACCGCGGCTGAGCTTGTTCTATATGCGGAGCGACGGGTGAGGCTGCGGATTGAAAAAGCCGTGTACGGCGGGGCCGGGCTGGCGCGGGCTGACGGTAAAGCCGTTTTCGTCCAGGGTGCGCTGCCGGGTGAGTTGGTCGAAGCGCGGCTCGGTCGCGATAAGGGCAGCTTCGCGGAAGCAGACATGGTCGAAGTCATCGAGCCCGCGCCGGAGCGGGTGGCGGCTCCCTGCCCATACTACGGCGCGTGCGGCGGGTGCCAGTATCAGCATGCCGGCTACCCGGCGCAGCTTGCGATCAAACAGGCAGTCTTGGTGGAAACGCTCGGGCGCGCCGGACTGCGCGACCTGCCGCCGGTTCAGGTGCATGCGGCGGAGCCTTGGGGCTATCGAAACCGGGTGCGCCTGCACGTGGATGCCAGTACAGACCGCGTAGGCTACCGGCGGCGCGGCTCGCATGCGCTGCTGCCAGTCGAGTCTTGCCCGATCGCCGCGCCCGCTTTACAGGAAGCCATCGGCGCGCTTGCCCCGCTCGCGCCTGGATTGAGCGCGTGGTGCGCCGAGACAGAACTGTTCGCGGCAGAAGATGGGAGGATACTGTGGACGGCCATCGCTCGCAAGCCTGACGGGCAATCCTTGGCCGACTGGCGGAGCTTGTGCGGACAACTGAGTGCGGTTCTACCCGGAATGACGGGCGCTCATCTGCTCGCGCCTAAGCCAACGCGCGGTAATCGGCGACTACGCCTCGACGACCCGGACGAGGATGGAGAGCCCGGGCGTGTGCTTGGTTCCTACGGCGAGTCCAGCTTGATCTACCGCGTTGGCGCGGAGCCTTACCAGGCGAGCGCGGGCGCGTTTTTTCAGGCAAACCGACTCCTGGTAGCGACT
>CAXTUV010000250.1:0-5314 GCA_964247445.1 uncultured Acidobacteriaceae bacterium
CTGCGGCACACCGTTTACGCCTGCAAGGTCGATGGTGCCGGTGGTCGGATTGAGGGCAGCTTGACGGTTCTCGACTTCAAAGGGAAAGGTCAGCAAATCCCAACGGATGCCTAAGTTGAGCGTCAAGCGCTGCGTCGCTTTCCAATCATCCTGCACGAACGCGCCGATCTCATAATTGCGTGTATCGAACAACCCGTTTTGCGCGCCGATCGAATAATTGTCAGCAAAGCCGACCAGCAGCTCGGAAGTATCAAAGCCTGTGAAATCGCCGCTGTTGCCGAGCTGAAAGAAACCCTTGCCCGCGATCGGCCGAAAGAAAGCCACGTCGCGCCGGATGCCGTTGCCGCCGAACTTAAAGGAGTGCCGGCCGCGCAGGATCGTCACCGCGTCGTTGAACTGATAAGTGTTTTCGGGGACGACATAGGTTCCATAGTCTCCCGTGTACTCCAGCTGCGTCCCGTTGCCGCCGATCAACGCGCCGCCGCCTAGGTTCGCATTGCGGTTGGCATTGACGATGCCAAGGTTCGCGGCGATAGGCACACCTGAAAATACCGGGACATTGGCGATGGTGTACCGGTTATATGCCGCCCGGAACTCATTAATGATATTCGGCGAGAAAGTATGGGTTTCGCCCAGCGCATAGCCGCGCGCGTGGACAAAGTTCGAACCCGAAGCGAAACCCGCCGGCAAGTTCGCAAACTCCGAAGTACGCGTGAAGTTTGAATTATCGTAAGTGAAGCGGAAGAACGCGCGGTCGCTCTGGCTTAAATCCGCATCGGCGCGCGCGTCGAAGGTATTGTTCTGGTCGATATTCTGCCGGATGGTGCGGTAGTTATTCTCGGTGCCGTTGCCGGTTCCCGGAAGATTCGGCAGCGGGTAAGCATTCAGGTAGTTCACCGCAGCCGGGTTCAACCGATTCCCCGGGATAATATTTCCTTGAAACGGCAGGCCACTAATTGGATCATAGATCGCGCCGTTCACCGCTGCTGCGGTTGTCGTTATCGCGCCCGGACCCAACGTCGGGGCCGAGGTCAACCCGGTATTAAGTAAGGCGGAAAAATCACCCGTCCGGAACGCTGCTGTCGGCACGGTCAGGATTTGCGGGTTGAGCGGGAAGTTATCGCGCAATCCCTGGTAGTCGCCGAACAAAAACAGTTTGTCCTTAAAGATTGGAAAGCCAACCGAGCCGCCGAAGGTATTGCGCTTAAACGGCAGCGCGGGCGTCGCCGGTGCGCCGAGGAAAGTATAGTTCGGGCTCGCGTCAAACAAGCTCGACCGGGCAAACTCAAATGCCGAGCCGTGGATAGCATTCGTGCCGGATTTGATGGAGGACTGTACGACCGAGCCGCCCGCGCGGCCGAACTCCGCCGGAGCCGTCGAGGTATTGACTTTGAACTCCTCCGTCCCGTCGATGTTCGGGAAAAACTCCAGCGTATTCACGAGCGCTTCGTTGTTGTCCACGCCGTCCAGCAGGAAGTTGTCCGCCTGCGGGCGCAAGCCGTTTGAGCTCAGCGAACCGCCGCCGGACTGGTTATTGCGGAAGGTCTCAACATTGCCGCCGGTACCCGAGGCCGGGTTGCCGTAGTTGCCGCGCGTGACCCCCGGCGTAAGCAGCGCGAGAGAGGTGAAATTCCGCCCGTTCAGCGGCAGCTCCGTCACTTGGCGGCCGGCGATGTCCTCGCCGATGGTGGAGTCGGCAAGATCGATAATGGGCGCGGCATCGGTAACTTGAACCTGCGTCGCCTCAGTACCGGGCGCGAGTTTCAGCTCAAGCGCCTGTACCTGCGAAACATTCAGCGTGAACTGCTGCGAAACGGTCGCGAAACCCTCATGGCTCGCATCCACCTTGTAATTGCCGCGCGGCTGCGCCGGAAAGGGGAATTTGCCGGCAGCGTCCGAGGTAGCCGTTTTTACCGCGCCGGTATCTTGGTTGGTCAGCTTGACCTGCGAACCGGGAACGACCGCCCCGGTTGCGTCTTCAATTGTGCCGTTCACGGTGCCGTTGTCGCTTTGCGCAAGCGCGGCTGAGCCGGCAAGCGCGAGAAACAGAACGTAGCTCGCCCAGCGCTTGAGGTGGATGTGTGACTGCATACTGCCTCCAAAAAGTGAAACAAGTGAGAGTGCGCCCATGGGACGCATCCGTAATGCTTGCGTTACGAAAGAGTGAGCAGTTCGGCTCCCACTTCCGTAACCAAGTCTTAACATAATTGGAGTGCAAAGTGCAGTACCGAGGCAGGTCCAGGCAAGAAATTTTTACTCGCTCGGGAATCTAGTCTGGGAAGATGCAAGTAGAAAAGGGGCACGACCGAAATTTACGGCTTGAGGATCACCTTCACATAACCCTCCTCCCGCGCGTCGAACTTGGCAAAAGCTCCCGGAGCTTCCGCGAGTGAAAGCCGGTGGCTTACAACCAGGCTGGGCTTGGCCGCACCGGTCACGATCATGTCGCGCAGCTTGCCGTTCCAGCGCTCGTCGTCATCGCGGCCCATCGTAATGCGTACGTTCTTGCCGAAGAGCTTATCCCATGGCACGAGGAGCTTGCCCTCCTTGAGCGACGCTTCCGGCCCGCTCGGGTCCTTGGGCGGCCATAGGCCCACAATGCCAATGCGCCCGGCAGGGTTGATCAACTCGGCAATGGCCTCGATCACCCAGTGCGGCTCTTCCTTGCTGAAGTCCTCCTTCGACCGCGCCTGAAAACCGATCGCGTCAATGGCGCAAGTCACCCCAAGCAGCGGCTTCTCGTTGCGGAACGCCCCGCCCGCGCGCCATTTGCTCTGCTCGGCTTTGATCTGTTCGACCGGGTCTCCCTGGAGAAAGTCGATCGGAATGCCGCCAAGCTCACCGGCTTTCTCCAATCGTTCCTTTACGGCATCGATGACATACACTCGGGCGGCCCCGCGCAGCTTCGCCGAGTACGCCGCCAAAAGCCCGACCGAGCCCGCGCCGAAGATCGCGACCGAGTCGCCCGGGCCGATGTCGCAGATGGCTGCGGCGTGGTAGCCGGTCGTCCAAGCGTCGGCTAGGAGCACGAAATCATCCTCCCATTGGTCGCCGGGCTCGCCCGGGAGCTTGAGGCAGTTCGCATCGGCAAACGGAACGCGCAGGAGTTCCGCCTGCGCTCCCTGGTAGCCGCCTTTATTGGGATAGCCATACGCGCCGCCGGCCGCTCCGGGATTGGTGGTGAGGCAAGCCGAGGAGTGCCCTTCCACGCACATCGCGCAAAAGCCGCAGCAGATGTGGGTAGGTACCGTGACGCGGTCGCCTTTCCGGATGCCGACGACCGCCGAGCCGACCTCCTCGACGACCCCGAGCGGCTCATGGCCGATCACGCCGCCCTCGATGCCGCGCATACGGCCCTCATAAAAGTGGAGGTCGGTGCCGCAGATCGCCGTCGACGTGACGCGAAGGAGAACGTCGGTTTGCGCTTTCATCTCGGCATCGGGAACGGTCTTGACGGCGATCTTGCGGGTTTCCTCGAGGACGACGGCGTTCATAGTTCGGGCGGCTCCTGTTCCGTTTGGATGCCGAGGCCAGCCCGGAACCGATTGCGGCACCGCCCAAAGTTTCAACACGAAAGTACCGTGAACGAACCGCCGGAAAGCGCCGATAAGACGGCTACCATCCCGCTGCTCCTCGCCGACCCCGCGCTATGCGTGCGCGCCTGCCCATTTGCGGGCCTGCGGCACTTGCCGGCGTGGACGCGGGACAAGCAGGCGGGCTGGGCAAAGGCTTTCGATGCGCTTCGGCCGTTCGCGACTTGTCTTTTGGCTCGTGCTCCTCCTGCTCGCGGGAAGCACGGGATCGCGCGCGCAAGAGGCGGCCCGGCAAAAAACGATGGACCGGCAGTTCCTGCTCGGACGAAGCGTGCCGGTATCGCGAGAACCGGCGCAGACGCCTTCGCGAACCCAGGCCTCCGCGCTGAGCCGTACGCGCGTCCTCGCGAGAACCACGGCTCAGCCGAACCTCAGCTCGAGCACGCAGCAATGGCAGCCGCTCGGGCCGCTCCAAGTCAATACGCCGGCTTACGGTCTGGTGACCGGGCGCATCAGCTCCTTAGCCGTGGACGCAAGCGACCCGACCGGCAGCACTGTCTATGTTGGAGCCACCGGCGGGGGTGTGTGGAAGAGCAGCGCGGACCCGAACACGGGCCGGCCCGTTTTCCGTCCGCTGACCGACGACTTAGGCGTGTTTCAGAGTTCGTATCCCTACTTGCCCGCCATCTCCGTCGGCGCGCTCAGTCTGGACCCCGGCAATAATCAAGTCGTGCTGGCCGGTACCGGCGATCCCAATAATGCGCTGGACTCCTACTATGGCGCAGGCATTCTTCGCTCTACGGACGGCGGCAATACTTGGTCGCAGATCCACCAAAGCAGCGACACCAATACGAAGTACTCGTTTGTAGGCGCGGGCTTCGCCGGATTTGCTTGGAGCACCGCGACGGCAAACCTGGTGGTCGCGGCGGTTTCGCAGTCGCGCGAAGGCCAAACTGCCAATGTTCAATATGCCGAAGAGCCCACAGCCGGCCTGTACTACTCCACTGATGCCGGGCAGACCTGGAAGCTTTCGACCATCACGGACGGCACCAACCAGGTAATCCAATCGACCAGCAACAACGCGCAGCCGCCAGGCGTCCCGGTCACTTCCGTGGTGTGGAACCGACAGCGCGGGATGTTTCTCGCGGCAGTTCGCTCGCACGGGTACTACAGCTCCTCGGACGGAATTACATGGACGCGCTTGACGAATCAGCCCGGCAGAGGATTCGTCTCCGGCTGCTCCTCAACCGCGAGCTGCCCTATCTTTCGCGGCGTCTTAGCCGTGCAGCCCGCGACCGGCGACACCTTTGCCCTCACGGTCGATCGGAACAACAAAGACCAAGGGCTGTTCCAGGATGTGTGCTCTTCCAGCGGCCTCCAAACAAATCAGTGCAATACCAATGCGGCGCTTCTCTGGGGAACGCAGCGGAACACCACAGCGATTGAAGACGGAACCGGGATTATCCCCGAGGCGGACTACAACCTGGCGCTCGCGGCGGTACCCTCTCAGCAGGACACACTGCTGTTTGCCGGGACTGAGGACATTTTCCGCTGCTCGCTCGCGAACAGCTGCACCTGGCGCAACACAACAAACACAAATACATGCACCTCCGGGCAGGTCGCGCCCTCGGTGCATGCGATCGACAGCGCGCTGGCCGCGAGCGGGCTGCTGTATTTCGGCACCGATGGCGGCCTGTGGCGTACCCCGGACGCGCTCGCGCAAACCGGACCCGTGTGCTCGACCAATGATTCCGCGAATTTCGACAACCTGAACGGTGGCT
>CAXTUV010000251.1:0-5310 GCA_964247445.1 uncultured Acidobacteriaceae bacterium
GTCGTCGCACTGCGGGAGCACATCCAGCCCTTGCTGTTCGTTTCCGAGCTCCGCGCCATCGCGGCGGACTCGCTTTGGCTCAGCCCCGCGTATGGCCGCGAGTCGCTTGCACTCCACTTCACCTGGAAGCCGGACTGGCCGAGCGTGCGCGAGGTGCTGCCGACAATCGAGGAAGCGCTCGCGCCATTTGGGGCAAGACCGCACTGGGGGAAGGTGTTTACCAGCGAGTGGAGGGCGGTCGCTGCGCTCTACCCTCAAGTTGGACGTTTCGACAGGTTGCGGGCGCGGCTTGATCGGCAGGCCAAGTTTCGCAACGAGACCACAAGCTCTCTTGAGGAGGTCGCGCCAGTCGCGAGCTTGACTACTTAAGCCAGGGTAGGCTCCCGAACTCCATCCTTCGCGAACATGGCCCGTAATCCCCGTAGCGCTTGCCGGGTGCGCTCTTCATTTTCGATCAGTGAAAACCGCACGTGCCTATCGCCGTGCTCGCCGAAGCCGATGCCGGGCGATACGGCGACTTTGGCCTCGCGCAGCAGGCGGGTTGAGAAGTCCAGCGAAGTAAGCCGTTCGCCGGTAGCTTCGCCGGACAGGTATGCCGGTGGAATCGGTGCCCAAATGAACATGGTTGCTTTCGGGGTAGGTACATGCCAACCCAGCCGGTTCAGGCCCGATACTAGGCAGTCTCTGCGTTTTTGGTAAATAGAGGTGATCTCAGCAACACAATCTTGCGGCCCTTCGAGCGCGGAGATAGAGGCGACCTGGATCGGCGTGAACGTTCCATAGTCGCAGTAGCTCTTCATGCGGGCGAGCGCGGCGACCAGCTCCGGGTTGCCGCACATGAAACCCACGCGCCAGCCCGGCATGTTGTAGCTCTTCGAGAGCGTGAAGAACTCCGCCGCGATCTCTTTCGCGCCGGGCACCTCCAAAACGGACGGCGCGCGGTATCCGTCAAAGCAGATGTCGGCGTAGGCCAGGTCGTGCACCAGCCAGATGCGGTGCTCCTTGCACAACTCGACAACGCGGGTCAGGAACGCGAGGTCCACGCACTGCGTGGTCGGGTTTGCCGGAAAGTTCAGGATCAGCATCTTCGGCTTGGGATAGATGAGTGGGATGATCTGCTCCAGCTCCGCTAGGAACGCGCCTGTATCGTGCACCGGCACGGAACGCACGGTCGCGCCGGCGATCACCGGGCCGTAGATGTGAATGGGATAGCTCGGGTTCGGCACTAGGACCACATCGCCCTTATCGAGCGCGGCCATGCACAGGTGCGCGATGCCCTCCTTCGACCCGATCGTAACGATAGCCTCGGAAGCCGGGTCGATATCGACGTTGTAGCGCGAACCGTACCAGTGCGCGATCGCCCTCCGCAAACGCGGGATGCCCTTCGACAGCGAGTAACGGTGCGTTTCCGGCCGCTGCGCTGCTTCGACCATCTTGTCGACGATGTGCTTAGGCGTCGCCCCGTCGGGGTTGCCCATGCCGAAGTCGATGATGTCCTCGCCGCGACGGCGCGCTTCCGCCTTCAGCTCGCCGGTGATGTTGAACACGTATGCGGGAAGGCGGGTCAGGCGCGGAAACTGATCCAAGGCTCGGGCTCCAAACGGGACTGAAGCTAGGGTACCCGAGTCGCGCCGCGCGTCCACGTTACTTCGGTACCGGAATCAACAGCGCACGATGTTGGCGCTTTCAATACCCTTGGTGGCATTGCGCGTATCGATCAGCAGCTGCGCCTCGCGCGCGATGCGGGCATAATCGTAATCGGAGTGGTCGGTCGCGATGAGGACGCAATCGTACGCGCCTAGGTCGTCAAGCGAAGCGCGGCTGAGATTAAGGTCGTAATTACGTCCGCGGCCGACGTGGGCAAAGTACGGATCGTGGTAGCTGACCTCGGCTCCGCGCGCCCGCAGCAGCTCGATAATGGCAAGCGAGGGCGACTCGCGCAGGTCGTCGATGTCGCGCTTGTAGGAAAGCCCGAGAACCAGAATCCGCGAGCCGTTCAGCGGTTTGCGTTGTTGGTTGAGCGCTTGAATAGTTTGGTCGAGAACGAAGTAAGGCATCGCTCCGTTCACCTCCCCGGCGAGCTCAATAAAGCGTGTGTGGAAGTCGAACTGCTTGGCCTTCCATGAAAGGTAAAAGGGGTCGATCGGGATGCAGTGGCCGCCGAGCCCGGGTCCGGGGTAAAAGGCTTGGAAGCCGAACGGCTTGGTTTTTGCCGCGTCGATGACCTCATGGAGGTCGATGCGCATGCGCATGCAGAGCTGCTTGAGCTCGTTGACGAGTGCGATGTTGACGCAGCGATAGATGTTCTCAAGCAGCTTGGTCATCTCAGCCGCGCCTGGCGAAGAGACGGGGATGGTGGTGTTGAAGATCGTTCCGTACAGCGCGGCGGCGAGCTCGGCCGCGGCCGGGCCGTGCGCGCCGATGACCTTGGGGATGTCGCGCCGGGCGACTGTTTCGTTGCCGGGATCTTCGCGCTCAGGAGAAAACGCGACAAAGAACCCATCGTCTTCCGAGGTGAGGCCCGCGCGCAAACCTTCGGGCGCGCCGGCTTCAAGTAGGGGAATCAGCACTTCCTCCGTGGTCCCCGGGTAGGTCGTGCTTTCAAGCACCACGAGCTGCCCGCTGCGCAGGTAGGGCGCGATGGCGCGGGCGGTTTGCTCGATATAGCTCAGGTCCGGCTCGTGGTGCTCGGAAAGCGGCGTGGGCACACAGATGATGACCGCATCCATCGCGCCCACCGCGCTGAAGTCGTCGGTGGCGCGGAAGCCCGAACGCTGCGCCGCGGCGATCTCCGTACCCGAGATGCGGACGATATAGGAGCCGGCTGCGTTCAGCGTATCTACTTTCGCCCGGTCCACATCGAGGCCGGTCACGCGAAAGCTCTGCTCGGAAAGCAACAAGGCGAGCGGCAGGCCCACGTAGCCCATACCGACGATGCCGACGTGCGCGGCGTGCGCGCGGATGCGCTCAAGAGCCTCCTCATGCAAGGAGGTGGGAAGCGTGCTGGAAAAAGGCATCGGGTAAGAAGCGCTCCGTTCTCCAGTGTACTTTGGCGAGATGGTAAGCCTGCTCCCGCGCGGTTTTGACTCACCGATGGCGTAACACTCTTAAGCCATTGCAAGTTACCGTCGCCGCCCTGTACTTTCTACAAAGGCGGGAGAGTGGCAACGATTACGCTCCTGTGA
This sequence comes from uncultured Acidobacteriaceae bacterium, assembly GCA_964247445.1. Classification (GTDB taxonomy): domain Bacteria; phylum Acidobacteriota; class Terriglobia; order Terriglobales; family Acidobacteriaceae; genus EB88. The sequence continues at coordinate 3,186 of CAXTUV010000251.1, forward strand.
AACATTGCGTCATTTCCACTCGTTCAGGCCGGTTTTGAGCAAAGAAGCTGACAAGCAGCCGCAGCAAAGAGTCGCACCGCTGGACGGCTTGCGCGCCCTGGCGCTGATGACGGGGCTCATCATCCATCTCCAACAGCGGTCCCCTTTGGTGTCCGTACCGCTCCCGCTTGCGGACGGGGTCGCCATGTTTTTCGTATTGAGCGGCTTTTTGATCGGTGCCATGCTGCTGCGCGAGTGGCACGGCACCGGTTCGGTGCGGCTCGGCCGTTTTTACGCGCGGCGTTTAACCCGCCTTCTGCCGCCTTTGCTGGTCTACCTCGCCGTTGTGGCCGCGGTTTGCGCGCAAACACATCACCCCGTGCCTTGGCGCGAACTCGGCGGCGCGAGCGTTTTCCTCACGGGACTGGTTCCGAGAAACCCCTCCATCTTTACCGGGCACCTATGGTCGCTTGCGGTCGAGGCGCAGTTCTATCTGGTTTGCCCGCTCCTGCTGCTGAGCTTCCTGCACTGGGGCGGCCGGCGCGCCGCTGCATCCCTCTGCGCCGGCCTGATTGCCGCATGCCCTCTGGTTCGCGTGTTTTCCGCGTGGGCACATGTGCCGCTGCTCGAGCATCGGCAAAATATACTGCTGCCGGCGCGCATGGATAGCCTATTCGCAGGGGTCTTACTGGCACTGGTGATCGGCACCCCGGCTTGGGAGCGACTGCGGCGGCGCTGGGGCGGCCTGGCTTGGCTTGCGCCTGTTTTTTTAATTCTTTTCTCGCCCACGCTGCGGAACCTATGCGGCAATGCCTACACATTCACACTCGGCTACACGCTTGAGGCGCTCGCGGGCGCGGTGACGGTGAGCTTGCTGCTCCATGCGCCGCACAACCGCTTGGTGCGCGCGCTCGGGTGGCGTCCGCTCGCTTGGATCGGGGCGGCTTCGTACAGCGGGTACCTGTACCAGTCGGCCATCATCCGGTTCTGGCCGGACCGAGCCGGCGGCCGGCACCCGCTGTTCTTGTTCCTGCTGGCGATCCTGGTGGGCGTGGCGGCGTACGGCTTAGTGGAGGTGCCGGTTGAGGCCTTGCGGCGGCGCGGCGCAAGGCGGTTGCGCTGGCGGCAGCAGATGAACGCGCGGCTGAGCGAAGGCGCGGCACTGTAGGCACCGCATCAGACTGGGAATGAATACAGCCGCCGCTCCGAATGCCCTTGCCGCTTCCGCCTCCGCTTACCTGCGCTCGGCCATGCACCAGCCAGTGCTCTGGCGCGAGTGGGGTGCGGAAGCCTTCGCCGAGGCAAAGCGGCAGGACAAACCCATTCTGCTCGACATCGGCGCGGTGTGGTGCCACTGGTGCCATGTCATGGACCGCGAGTCGTACGAGAACCCGCGGTTGGCCGCGGTCATCAATGCCAATTTCGTTGCTGTGAAAGTCGATCGCGACGAGCGGCCCGATGTGGATGCACGCTACCAAGCCGCGGTGCAGGCCATGGCGGGGCAGGGCGGCTGGCCGTTGCCCGCGGTGCTCACGCCGGACGGACGGCCGTGCTTCGGCGGCACGTATTTTCCCCCCGACGATCGCTACGGACGGCGAGGCTTCCGGCGCGTGCTGGAAACGCTCGCGGGGGTATGGAAGGAGCGCCGGACGGAGCTCGAAGGCACAGCGGCGCAGGTGGTTAGCGCCATTGACCACGGCGAAAGTTTTTCCGGGCGCTCCGGCTCGCTCGGGCCGGAGATCATCGATGCGCTGGTGAGCAGCGCCCTGGGGAGCTTTGACAAAGACCACGGCGGCTTCGGGCATGCGCCCAAGTTTCCGCATCCGGCAGCGGTCGATCTTTTGCTCGATGTAGCGACCCGCACCGGCTCGCATGAAGCACGTGAAGCCGCGATGCGGACGCTCGCGGCGCAGGCGCGCGGGGGCATGTACGACCACATCGGCGGCGGCTTCCATCGCTACTCGGTCGACGAACGCTGGGGCGTGCCGCACTTTGAAAAGATGCTGTACGACAACGCGGGCCTGTTGGCGAACTATGCCCACGCCTACGCAACCGATGGCGATCCCGAGTGGGCGCGCGTGGCCCGCGACACCCTGCGCTGGATGGACTCAAAGCTGAGCGACCGCGCCCGTGGCGGCTTTTATGC
>CAXTUV010000252.1:0-5292 GCA_964247445.1 uncultured Acidobacteriaceae bacterium
GGGCAGCCCGCTGCGCGTTTCCGTCCATGCTTTGGGCGGCGAGCTGCTGCGGATGGACGCGCAGCAAGACCTTGCCGCGCCGGTCCTGCTGTCCTGCTGCCGCGCCATCGAGGTGTTTTTGGACGACCAAGAACCGGGACCGGCCGGGGTCGCTGTGGGCCTGCTGCTCACCGATGCCGCCACGCCCGGCAATCCGACGCAAGACTTGGGTCTTCAGACCATCGAGCCGGATGCGGCTTCTACAAGCAAAGTGCTGCGCTTCCCGCTGCCCCGGCCCGCCCGCATCACCAGGTTTACGCGTCTGACCGTACTGCTCTTTCCTTCGCCGCAGCATGAGAGCCAGGGCAGGCGCATCGCAGTCGAGCAGTTTGCGCTTATCCCGCGCTGACGGCCTGCCGACATCGGCTGTGCGCTTTTCCCGGTTGGCTACTGCGTTTTGCTTCTCGGGAGTCAATATGGGTGATCGGCGTAATGCACTCCGTGCCGGTGACCTGTCCGGCTGCGTCAGTCGAGAACTGAAGCTCCTGCGGCCCGTCGAGCACGAAGAAGCGCGTCGGCGACTCGGGGTAGAGCCGCGCGGGCGTGGTTCCCACGGGGATTTCCGCGATGAGCAAGCCGCCCGCAAGCGCCACCTTGACGAACCCGTACGTGCCGACGAAGCGGGGCAGCACGGAAGCTGGGAGCGGTGCGAGCGTGTGCTCGATCGGCCGGAAATCCGGGAAACCGTACACCCCTGCCGCGCTGCGGAGCAGCTCTCCGGTGAGCGAGCCGCCGTCGCCGCCGCTCGTCATCACGACCAGGCCGTTGCCGTGCAGGTAGGCCACCATGTCGTCTTCGAAGTAGGCAGAGCCTTCGTGGCGGAAATACATGCTGCCGGGCGCTCCGCCGACCGCGAAATCCAAGCCCCAGTGCCCGACTGCTCCCGGTCCCAGGCCCGGCTGGAGCATAGCGCGCACCGTTGGCTGGTGGAGCACCTTGTGCGACGTGCCCGCATACTCGCGCTGCACTCCAGAAGCAGCTTGGCCAGGTCGCTCGGAGTCGACCAGAGCCCACCGGCGGCCAAATTTGCTTCTTGGTATCGGGAGGGCGGCACGGCTGTTTTCCCGTCCTCCTTGTAGGCGGTCGCCGCGCTCCGAACCGCACGGGCCGGGAGCGGAGCCGCGAAGATGCTGTGCCGCATGCCGAGCGGGTCGAGTACGGTGCGCTGCATGTAAGCGGCAAACGGCTCTCCGGTTACGTCCTCGATGAGCAGCTCCAGCACGAGATAGCCCCCGTTCGCATACGCGAACCTCGTTCCCGGGACCGCTTCCACGCGGACCGGATCAGTTGTCGCCGGCTTCGCGCCGTCCAGGCTCTGGAGCAGCGTCGGCACAGGTAGGGCGGGGTCGTAGCCCACGCCGTGGTGCGTGCCGAGGCCGGAGGGGTGATTCAGCAGCTCGCGGACGGTCAACTTCCGCTCCGCCGTGAACCGTCCCGGTCGATCCGGCCCTGCTCTACCAGCTTCAATATGCCCATGGCCGTGACCGGCTTCGAGATCGAGGCCGCGCCGAACAGGGTTTCGGTTGTCGCCGGTGCGCCGCCCGGTGACTGCACGCCGTAGGCCTGCGCCCAGTCCAGACGGCCGCCGCGGAGCGCGGCGAGGCTGACCGCGGGCACATCGTGCGCCGCCATCTGCGCCGCCAAGTTCAGCTCGACCGCGCCGGAGCCTTTGATGACGACGTAGCGCGATAAGTGGGTTTCGACAGCGGCTCTGCGCTCCGCTGCCGTTTGCGGCGCTGGTATGCGAACAGTCATTGCAGGTGCGGCGAAAAGGCACATGCCCCAGGCAAGAGCAGCTGTTCTCAGAAGCGTTCCAAACAGGCGCACACCACCCTTCCTTTGCTGAGCCCAGCGCTGCCCGTCATCTTCGGCCCGCTTACTTCCGCACCGCAATGAGGCTGTGCCCGCCTTGGTGAATGATCATCTGCGTTACCTTGCCCTGCGCGTCCGCGACGAACTCGAACTCCGCATCGACCGTAGTCGGGAAGAACTTGGTTTCCGACTCGGCGTAGAGCGCCGTCTTGCCCTGCCCGGGCGCGTCCAGCATCAGCCGGCCGCCTTCGAGCGTAACCGTCAGGCTTACCTGGGGAACCGGGGCGTAGGCTCCCACATACTTGGCCAGCACAGCAGGACTGACCGACACGGCAGCGCGCACCACGGGCTGGAAGTCCGGCCACCCGTAGGCTTTCGCAACCGCGCGTATCACCGCTTCGGCCAGCCGCGTGCCGCCCTGCGCGTTCGTCATCACAGCCGCGCCGTTGCCGCCTTTCTCATACCCGACGAACAGGCTCTCAAAGCCTTCGTTCACGCCGCCGTGGCTGAAGTACGGGTCGGCGGGCGAGCCGCCGATCTCAAACCCAAGCCCCCAAGAACCCACGCCGGGGGTCATCATTTCGCGCGTGAGCGGGGCCGAGAGCACGTGATTGGCCCGCCCGTCGAGCGAGCGCTGGTTCTCGATCATGTACCGCGCGAGGTCGGACGGCGTGGTCCACAGCCCGGCCGCCGCGCGCTCGGGGTAGATATGCGCGCCGCCCGGCACCGGCTTGCCCTCAAAGGTAAACGGCTCAGCCGCCCCGGCGCGCAGCGGCTCGGGCAGGGGCTGCTCATATGTCGAGTGCGTCATGCCGACGGGTGCGAGCACGTTATCGTGCAGCAGAGCCGCGAAAGGCTGCTTTGTTTGGTCGATGAGCAGCTGCTGCATCACCGTGTAGCCGCCGCCCGAGTAGTTCCAGCGTGCACCCGGCGCGCTTTCAAGCCGGATCGCGGGAGTGTTTGCGGGCTTGGCTCCGTCGAGCACCTCGACCAAGGTCGGCACGGGCTCGCCCGCCGCATAGCCCGGAAAGCCGTGCACGGTCAGCCCGGCTGTGTGCGTGAGCAGCTCGCGCAGGGTCACCACCGCGCCCGGAGCCGCCGGGCTCGGCGGGAGCTGCCACGAGGTGAGCTGTTTGTTCACGTCCCCGTCCAGGCTCAGCTTCCCGAGCTGCACCTGGCGGAGCGCCGCCATGGCCGCGAGCGGCTTGCTGATCGACCCGGCTTGGAACAGTGTGTCCGGCGTCACAGGGTGCCCGGCCGTGTCCTTGACGCCGTAGCCCTTCGCCCACTCAATTGCTCCGTTGTGCACGACCGCGATGCTCACGCCGGGCACGTGGTACTCGGCCATCGCTTGCGCGAGCGTCGCGCAGGATTTTTGCTCGCCTTTGATCACGACCGGAGCCGGGAGGCAAGCCTCGACCTGCTTGATGTGCGCCTCAGTCGTGCCTGCTGCGGGAGCAGCCGACTGCCCGGCCGCGATCCCACCCGTAAAAGCAAAGGCTGCCAGAGCCGAAGAGCATCGCCGCCGCATACCCAACCTCCAGATGGAGCGATAGTACGCCCTCCATCTGCGTACGCATGGCGTATCGTTCGCGTGGTCCTCAAGAGCGAAAGCCATTGCTTTCTGACTTGGCCGTCTAGTCGGTATCCGATATAGTCGGATTGCGACCATGAAGCCCTCAGTAGACCAGCTGCTCTCGACCGCGACCCTACACATCCTGCTCGCCCTTGCGGACGAAGACCTGCACGGCTACGGCATCATCCAGAAGGCCGCGCGCCAATCGCAGACGCAGTACCGGCTCGGTCCCGGTACCCTCTACGACAACCTGCGCAAGCTGCTGGAGCAAAAGCTGGTCGAAGATGCACCGCCCTCGGCAAGCCCAGCGGACGAGAGGCGGCTCTACCGCCTGACGCCGGACGGGCGCGCGATTCTGCTGGCGGAGCTGAGCCGGTTGAGGCGGGTGCTTGAAGAAGCGAATGCTCTGCTCAGGGTGAGGAGGCCGAAGCGGGTATGAGAGCGCTTCGCTTGCTTTACTGCTGCTTGCTGCTGCTGCATCCAGCTGCTTTTCGGCGGCGCTTCGGCGAGGAGATGCTCGACATTTTCGACTGCTCCGCTCGCGGCAGCCGCACGGCTTACCTGCTGCTTGATGCTGCCCGCTCCGCTTTCATGCAGCACGTCAGGCCTGCGTTCGATCCAGAACCGACCACAGCGTTCCGGCTTGAGGTCCGGACCTCAAGCCTCACAGCTGCGCGAGTAAGCCAAGCGACCGCGCTGGGAGGCATGCTCCTATTCCTGCTCGCCTCGCTCCTCGCGCGAGAGATACCGCCGCGATCCGGCTTTGACAACCAGCCCGCCTGCCATGCGGCTGACGAGCCTCAAGCGCAGGGCGGCATGGAGGCGGCCAGATGAGGGGAGATCCGGTGAAAGCAGCATTCTTATCTCTCATTGCCTTTACTGCATGGCTTCCGGCGCTTGCACAGCCCTCGCCGCAGTCGCCCGCTCCCCGCACGTTAACGGTCCCGGTTGCAAAGGAAGTCAGTCTTGAGGTGCTCGACTGGGGCGGCGCAGGTCGGCCCCTGATCTTGCTTGAAGGCCTGGGCGGCGTTGCCCACGACTACGACTCCTTCGCTCCGCGGTTCACCGCGCAGTATCACGTCTACGGCATCACGCGCCGGGGCTTCGGCGGGTCAAGCAAGCCTGCTCCGTCGCCTGTCGACTACTCAGCCGAGGTGCTCGGACAGGATGTGCTGAAGGTGATCGAGGCCTTGCACCTGGACCGGCCCGTTCTCGCCGGGCAATCAATCGCCGGGGAAGAGCTCAGCTGGATCGGGACCTTTCATCCGGACAAGGCGGCGGCGCTGATCTACCTGGAAGCGGTCGACAGCTACTCCTTTTACGATCCGGCCGACACCGCCATGACCATGGACATGGTCGATGTCCGGCAGGCGATCAATGCTTTTGAGGCCGGTGAGCCTCTTTCCCCCGCGGTGCTCGATCACATTCGGGACAGCGCCGCCGCTCTTGCCAGGAGTTCCGGAAGGCTGGCGTACAACATCGAAGCCTCGGGCGGACAGGGCGACCCCGCTCCCCCGGCGGTCGGCTTGGCCGTCATCTTCGGCGAGCAACGGTTTACAGCCGTCCGCTCGCCCTTTCTCGCCGTCATGGCGTGCCCGCATGACTTCAGCGGCCTTGCCCGCCAGAACCTTCGGGCGGCCGCCGCGCTCAAGGAGAGAGACGAAGCACGATGCAGGGCGCAGATCGCTTCCTTGAAAGCACACTACCCATCAGGGCAGGTCGTCGTGATCCCGAATGCCGACCACCAGATCGTCCGCACGAGGGAGGCAGACGTGGTCCGTGCGATGCAGGCATACCTTTCAGCGGTTAAGTAAGCCGCTTCAGCTATGCCGCTTGCAGCCCTTCCGTATTGAGCGGAGTGGGCT
>CAXTUV010000253.1:0-5255 GCA_964247445.1 uncultured Acidobacteriaceae bacterium
GAATCGGACGCCGTAATCGACCGTCAAGTGCGGTGTAAGGCGGAAGTGATCCTGAATGTAGCCGTCGATGTTCCAGAAGTAAAGGTTCGGGGTCGGTGCCAAATTGGTCTGGTTGTAGTTGAAGACGCCGCCCTCAAGGAAGTTCGCCAGGTAATTGCCGCCGTTGCCGCTCCCGACCGCGCCGGTGTAGTGCACCGTGCCCTGCACGGGATCGTTGATGGTTTCCGGGAAGAAATAAAGCTGGATCGCGCCGTTGGTCGCCTGGAAGCTGGTGACTTGCTTGTTGGTATCGAGCTGCCCGAAGATGCCGATGCGGAAGGTGTGCTTGCCGATGACCTTGGTGAGGTTGTCGCCCGCCGTGCGGACGAACTTAGTGGCGTAGATGCCGCCGAAGCTGCCGTCTGTTTCCAGATTTAAGGGCAGGCCGTCGTTGCCGTAGTCCTGGAACTCGGGGATCGCCCTCGAACCGTTGTTGAATAGACCGGGGGTCGTGTAAGCGCCGTTCGCGGTTGTGGCCGCAAAATTCCTGGGCACAAAATTTTGGAGCAGGTACGCGCCCGCGATATAGGCTTCGTTGGTGACCGTCGGCGAAACAATGGTGGTGTAGTTCAGCGAGCCGATTTCCGAGTTAATTGTGCTCAGCAAGCCGCCGCCCGGGATATTGACGCCGCCAAGGCTGCCGCGCGGCGAGTAATACTGTACCTGCGGGACGCCCTGCTTGCCGGCTTCCTTACTGTACAGGATGAACAGCTTATTCTTATCATTCGCCGCGTAATCAATGCGTCCGCGGGCCTGCCACAAGTTGTTGTCGATCAGATTGGTTGTGGTGTAGTTAAAGCCGTTGGCGCTTGCCTCATTCGGCAACGGCAGGGTATTGATGAGCGCCTGGGTTTGCGGGTTGATGTTGGTAATTTGCCCATTGATCAACGGCTGGCCGGCCGTGCCTGTCACGGGCACGGACGCGATGTTTGCGTAGGTACCGCTGGTGACTTCATTGCCAAGATACTGGTTCAGCTGCGCCTGGCTGAAGTCGCCGTTACGCATGGCGGCAGTCGGCACCAGGGCGCTTAGAATCGCGCTGCCCGCGCTGCCATAGGCGTAAGTGTTGCGCTGCGCGTACTGCTCCGCGCCGACGAAAAAAGTGAGGCGCTTATTTTTATTGAAATCGAAGTGAGGAACAAGGATCGGGCCGCCGAACGTGAATCCCGGGTACACCTGCCGGTCCGGCGGTTTGCCGGTTCCCGTGTAATTGGCCAACCAATCGGCGGAGTCCACCTGGTAAGTCCGGGCATAGGTGTACAGCGAGCCGTGAAAACGGTCGCCGCCCGAAATACCGACCGCATTAATCACAACCGGGCCACGCGCCTCGTCCGCGGTGAAACTGGCGGTCTGCACCTTGACCTCGGCCACTTGATCGTAATTGATGTTCTGAAACGCGGAGCCGAAATTACCAGGGTCTGTGACATCCGCGCCGTCGGACAGGATCGCGGTGCTGTTCACGTTGTTGCCCACGCCGGAGTACGCGCCAAGCGCGCCGCCTACCGTGACCTGCGACGGGTCGTAGGCGGCGTTCAAACCGCCGCCGGCTGAGCCTGTAATGGCGAAGCCGGGCAGGATTTTCAGCAGCTCCGTGACGTCCCGGCCCTCCACGGAAAGGTGGCGGATGTCCTCGGACGAGATCAGCGAACTTTGCTCGCCGGAGTCGAGCGTGATCGCGTTAGTTGCCTCCTTGACCTCGATCTGCGTAGCTTGCGATCCAGGTACGAGCTGTAGCTCGCGAAGGCTGCGCTGGTCGCCCGGATCCAAGTGAATGCCGCCTTCCTTGAACTGCTCAAAGCCGGGCGTCATCACGCTGATCTCGTAATCACCGACCGGCACAGCGGAAAAGCTGAAGTCGCCCGAGCCGTTGCTCTTGCCTTCACGGACGTCGCCGCTCGCTGTGTTCCGGAGCGTGACGGCGGCATTGGGGATCACAGCCCCGCCCGGGTCGGTGACGGTGCCGTTCAGGGTCGCCGTCGTACCCTGTCCAAATGCCCCGCAGGATGCAAGCAGCATGGCGGAAAGAACGGCGGTGTGTGACAAGGCGCGTGCGCGTTTAGATTGCAGGCAGATAGAGCGGTGGTGCGACGTAGGCATGGTGGTCTCCAAAAAACTGCAAAGAAATGCTTTGCGATTCGTTCTTATTCAGTCGTGCCGCTGTCCTACCGGCAGCGCATTCCTGTCGTCGGCGACCGGAGCTGACGGCAATCTCGAATGTATGTAGTTCGCCGCCGACTCGGTTGTCAAGTTACTTTCGGGCTCCCTAAAAAATAGGCGGGTTCCGTCCTGCAAATGTTTAAGAGCGACAGACAGTTACGGCGGCATGGTCGTCCATGGGATGAAAGTACGCGCCTTTTTCCGCTGCGGAGTTCGTCCGGCAAGCGGATGGCAATGCGCGGTCGTTCATTACTCGGCCCGCTTCAGGGCTGCACGGCAACAACCCGGCGTAGACGAATGTCATCGGAAGCCGCGGCCACCCGCAGCTCGATCTTGTCCGGCTCCAGAGTCCACTGCTTGCGCGCCGAATCCCAGTAGCGGAGATCGTCCGCGTGCAAGGGAATCGTAACGGGCAGCATCCGGCCGGCGGTAATATGCACGCGCGCAAAGCCTTTCAGCTCCTCCGAGGGGCGCGGTACAGCCGAACCTTGATGCGCCACATAAAGCTGCACGACTTCATCCCCATCCCGCGCGCCGGTGTTGGTCACCTCCACAGTCACCGCGAGCTCGCCGCCCGCCCGCACCATATCGCGGCTTACCTGCAAATGGTTATAACGAAACGCGGTATAGCTGAGGCCGTGGCCGAACGCGTACAGCGGCTTGCCCCTGAAGTACATATAGGTGCGCCCGTCGCGGATGTTGTAGTCCAGCATGGGCGGCAGCTGGTCCACCGACATGGGCCACGTAGTCACAAGCCGTCCGGCGGGGTTGTACTCGCCGAACAGCACCTTGGCGATTGCCGTTCCCTCGTCCTCGGAAGCATGCGCCATGTGCAGGATTGCGGGCACATGCTCCTGGCTCCAGTTGATTGTGTAGGGAAAGCTTGAAACCAGCACCACGATCGTTTTCGGGTTGACCGCGTATACCTGCTTGACGAGCTGCTCCTGCTCGAGGGTGAGCGATTCGCGGTCGCGGCCTTCGCGCCCGTCGCTCGGCACCGTGCAGGCGATGGTGCCGCCGCCGTCCACGGTGTCGTGCCAGTCCTTCGCCATGTCCGGTCCGCAGGTCGGGTCATTGCCTACGACGACCACCGCCGCGTCGGAGTTGCGTGCCGCGGTCAGCGCGGCTTGACCCAGCTCGCTTGCAGCATAGTTCACCTTGACGCCGTGACCGACGGCGGCTCGGATTCCCTCAAGCGGCGTGACCGCGCGCGGCGGGTAGCCGCCATACCAGTCCCAGTGAACGGAGTCGGCCAGCGACCCTATGACCGCGATCGACTTGAGCGCGGACTTGTCGAGCGGGAGCGTGTTGTTCTGGTTCTTCAAGAGCACGACGGACTCCAGCGCCATCTGCTCGGAAACAGCATGGTTCTTCTTGCTGTTCCATGGCTCCGTTTGCTCAGACGGGGGCGCGGCGGGCGCGGGGTCCAGCAGCCCCAGCTTGAGCGAGATCACGAACTTGCGCCGCAGCAGGCCGTCGATCTCCGCTTCGCTGACCGAACCTTCTTTCACAGCAGCCGCGGTCTCATCCTTGTACGTAACAAGGAATTGGTTGATCCCTGCATGGAGGCAGGCGACGACCGCGGCTTTCTGATCCGGAAACCGCTTGTGATCGGTCCACAGCAGCTTGACCGCGCCGCCGTCGCTCGACAGCACGTAGACGCCCCACCGGTCTTCAACAACGCTTTTCAGGATCGGGTTGACGGCCATGGGCGTGCCGTTCCATGCGTTGTAACTCGCCATCACACCCTTGGCTCCACCCTCCTCGAAGCCCATGCGGAACGGGACGGAGTAGTACTCCCAAAACAGGCGCTCGTCGAAGACCGAGTTCGACTTCGTGCGGTGGTCTTCGTTGCTGTTCGCCAGGAAGTGTTTCAGAAGGGAGGCTGCTTGCCAGTGGTTCGGGTCGTCGCCTTGGAGGCCGTGGATGAAGTTGACAACCATGGTTCCGTTGAAGAACGGGTCCTCGCCGTAGACCTCCTCGCTGCGCCCCCAGCGCGGGTCGCGCGCCAGGTCGGCTTGCGGCCCCCACAACATCAGGATTCGCCGGTCGTACTTGGGGCTGTCGGAGATGTAGCGGCCTTCCGCGCCCTCCACCGCACCCGCCTGCCGCACCAGGGCCGGATCCCAGGTTTCCCCCATGCCGGGCGGCTGCGGGAACTGCGTCGTTTGGATCTCCGCGCGCCCGCGCCGCTCGTCCCCGCGCTGCACCACGCCGTGGATGCCTTCGGAGCTGCCGAAACTTTTCACCCCTAGGCGGGCGACCGAGGTGTCCGTGCCGAGGCAGCCGATCTTTTCTTCGAGCGTCATGCGGGACAGCAGGTCCGTGATGCGGGCGTCCCCGAGCAGCCGGGTGTCGCGAAACGGCATGAGCGTCTGGCCGGGTAACTTTGCGGGACAAGTGAAGATCAAGGCGCAGAAAGCCAGGCCGGGCAGGCGGCATCTGTAGGTCATCATGAGTTCGGGCCTCGGTGTCAGCCCGACGAGCGTCGCCGGGTGCTCCATGGGTTGTCAAGCCGGGTGACCGTCAAGGGCCGCCCGGTGCTGTAGAGCGGGAGCCGATTTAATTTTGGAGCCGAAGTGAACCGCCCCGCCTGCGTCGCCTCCTGCTGCGCGCCGCCGCGCTTGCTCCCGCGCGGTCCGCGTCGGGATCGACGAGGCCCGGCCTGCCGCGAAGCGGGCCATGGATCAGCTACTCGCCTCCCGGAGCATCCGTGTGCACACGGGCCACTCAGCACGCCGTCGGCCCGCGCCTAGAGGCAACCGCCGAGGCCAGACCTGCACAGCGGACTACATGACCTCAAAGAGTTCTGCTGAAGCTGACGCCAGATCTTAAGCGCCAGCAAATGGTCGCTACGGTTTGAGAAGGCCAGCCCGGAATCCTGCTGTCCGCAGCCCCGGGCGTCGGTTCCGGATCTTACGGGGCCTCGGCCGACGATTTTGTTCAGGACCGGCGGCGCGGCGGGCCTGAGCAGTATGCGGGCGCTTTCCGATCGAAGATGGCTGGCGGCGCGGATGGGGAACACGCGCCCGCAAGCCCGTCCGAGCATGAAAATACCC
>CAXTUV010000254.1:0-5227 GCA_964247445.1 uncultured Acidobacteriaceae bacterium
GCCGTAGCCGCAATGGTCGAAGCCGGTTTGAGCGCGGAGCAGATCGCGGCGGCACGGGGACCGTCCGAAGCGAGGCTGCGGATGGATGCCGCCCAAGCCGCGGAACAGATGCTGCGAGGGTTGGAACGAAGGCGCAAGCGAATCCTAGTCGGTGAGGACGCCAAGATAGCCGCACGGATACAGCGGCTGTTTCCGGCCTCGTACGACGGCATCTTAAGAAAACTCACGAGAGCGGAGTAGCCGCTGCCACGAACACTTACACCTCCGCCCACTGCCTTAGTAAGTTGTGGTAAATGCCCGTCAGCTGCACGGCGGCGGGGCTTTGCGGGGTGTCGCGGTTGACGCGCTGGGCGGCTTGGTCCAAGTCATAGAGCAGGGTACGCTGCGCGTCGGCGCGGACCATGGATTGAATCCAGAAAAACGAACTGACTCGGCGGCCGCGGCGGACCGGCTCGACCCGGTGCAGCGAGGAGGACGGGTAGAGCACCATATGGCCGAGCGGCAGCTTGACGGAGTGGACGCCGTAGGTGTCCTCGATGAGCAGCTCACCGCCGTCGTAGTCTTCGGGCGGGGTCAGGAAGAGGGTGGCGGACAGGTCGGAGCGCACGCGGTGCGAGGTACCTTTGACATGGCGGATGGCATTGTCGATATGCGTGCCGAAGCTTTGGCCGCCCGCGTAGCTGTTGAACAGCGGCGGGAAGACCTTGGCCGGGAGCGCGGCGGAGATAAAAAGAGGGTTGCGGCCGAGCGCGGCTAGGATCATGCCGCCGATTTCCTCGGCCGCGGGGGAGCCTTCCGGGATTTGCAGGTTGTCCTTGGCGAGGGCGGATTGGTGGCCGGCGGTGACGCGGCCGTCGATCCACTCGGCCTGCGCGAGTCGGGCGCGGGCTTGCGTGAGTTGCTCGGAGGTGAGGATGTCGGGAACTGTGATGAGCATAAGAGAGAAGGGTGGAGGAGAAGCGGATTCGAGGCTAGAATTTGAGATTCAGTCCGACGAGAGCGGAAGCTCCCGAACCGGGAACCAGGTGGCCGGGGTGGATTTGGTCAATATAGCTTGCGTTTGTCAGATTGAAGATGTTCGCTTGCAGGTTTGCGTGTTCGTTCAGAGAGTAACTTGCCAAACCATTGAGGACGACATAGCCAGGTACCTGGCGGACAAGGCCGGTCGTAGGATCGAGCGGTACAGTCGAGCTTGCGTTGCGGCTTGCGACATAGTTTCCGCCGCCGCCCAGGACCCAGCGCGTCGTGGGCTGGTAGGTGGTCCAGAGATTGAATAAGTTGTCGGGAACGTTCGCGAGCTTATAGCCGACCGCTTGCGGATAAAAGCGGGAGTTGACGACGCGGCTGTGCAGGAAGGTGTAGCTGGATAGAATTTGCCAGCGGTCGGTCACTCGACCGGTTACAGCGGCTTCCGCTCCTTCCACCCGCTGGGTGCCGGCTAGGACGTAGAGCAGCGAGTTCGCCGGGGATGACTCGCGGGCATTGTCCTTAGTGGTGCGGAATAGGTCAGCGCGCAAGGACAAGCGGCTGTTGCGCAGATCCCACTTGGTGCCGGCCTCGTAGGAGCAGTTGATCTCAGGGGCTAAGTTGGCTGTGCCCGACCCATTCGGGCCGACGGTTAAGGCCAGAGTTTCGGCGGACGGATTCCAAGAGGTGCCGTAGCCGAAGTAAACGCTGCCGTTCGGGACGGGTTTATAGGTCAGAGCGCTGCGCCAGGACGGGCGATGGTCGAGCCGGTACGGGTAGGTGATCGCGGGCGCGCCTTGCTGCACAGCTCCCGCCACGATCTTCGGCGTGTAATTGATGTTTTTCACGTCGGTGCCGAAGGAGTCGTAGCGTCCACCGCCTGTGAGCTCCCACTTTTGTCCGAGCTGGATGGTGTCGAGCAGGTAGACGCCCCAGCTAAGCGAGGTGGCGTGGACATTTGAGGAAAACAGCGGCGTGCCGGCAAAGCCTTGATTCTCCTCCGGATGCAGCAGGCTGGTGAGCGGGACGCTGTTGACCAGCGTCGGCTTGCCGGCGACGGTCGCGACGGCGGAATTGTAGGTAGGCCGGCGGGGATCGGAGGTTTCGCGGCCGCCCTCTGCCCCGATGACAGCGGAGTGGCGCAAGCCAAATGTGTTGACGCGGACCGTTGTATCGAGCTGATCCCAGAACAGGGTTTCGTTTGAGTAGACGGCGATCTGATTGCGGCTCACCAGGATTTGGTCGAGCGGGGTAGAGGGCAAAATGGAACCGGCGCTCGCGTTGTTCAGCTGCGGCTCGGTGATGCGGGCGTTACGCTCGTCCCGGCTATAGCGCAGCTTATCGCGGAGGATGGCCCAGCCAGCCAGGTCGCGTTCCAGGCGGATGGTGCCTTGGTCCACCGCGGTGCGGAGGTAGTTGCCTTCGCGGAAACCGTAGTAGTTGTGCCTCGCCACGGGCGCGGGCTTGTTGAGGTACCAGGGTATTCCGTAGTCGGGAATATCGTTCTCATTCAAGTGGAAGTAGTCGAGCTTCAAGCGGGTAGGCGTCCCCAGTCCGAAAGCGAGCTCAGGGGCGATGCCGAAACGGCGGTTTTCGGTTACGTCGCGGGCGGCGACATCGGACTCATGGCCGACGGCATTGAGGCGGAGCGCGGCGGTTTCGGACAAAGGCTGGCTCCAGTCCACGGCGAGGCGGCGGGTCAGGTCGGTGCCGCCTTCGGTGTCCACGTGCACAAAAGGGCGCAGGGTGGCGGGTTTGGATTCCTGGTTGATGACGCCGCCGGTGGAGCCGCGGCCGAAGGCGACCGACGACGGGCCTTCAAGCACCTCCACCTGCTCGTAGTCGAAAGGGTCGCGGTAGTAAGAACCGAAGTCGCGGAAGCCGTCGAGGAAGATGTCGTTGCGGGCGGTAAAACCGCGCAAGGTCAGGTTGTCGCCTTGGGAGCCGCCTTCGCCGGCGGCAAGCGATATGCCGGGTGCATTGCGCAGGGTATCGCGCAAGGTCGTTGCGCCTTGGTCGTGGATAGTTTGGGCGGAGACGACGGTAATGGATTGCGGCGTGTCGAGCAGCGGCGCGGGATAGCGATCGAGCGCGATTTCAGGGAGGGTGTCGTCGGCATGTACCGTGACGTTTTCGCTCGCCTGGAGCCCGAGCGTGAACCCGCCGGGGGTGGGCTGGGCGCTCAAGCCGGTGCCGGTGAGCAACTGTGCGAGGGCGTCGGCGTCGGAAAAGCTGCCCTGGGTGCCGGGGGACTTGAGGCTGGCAATGGGAATCGCGGTATGGATGGCGAGGCCGGTCGCTTGGCGGTAGCCGGCAAGCGCCGCCTCAAGAGGACCTGCGAGAATCGAGAAAAAGCGCTGCTGTGCATGCACGGAAGACGTTGCGGCGCACAAAGCCAGGGTAAGCAGGAAAGGCTCGGAATGGAAGCGCATGACAGGCCGTTCTAGCCGCAGTCGCCGTATGGACGATGGGCTGGGTTGGAAACGGACCGCGGACGCGCCTAGAATCAAGGTGCGCGGCAGGACCGCTTACGGGGTCTTGTTGTGTACGCGCCGGAAACCTGCTTGCTCCGCCAAGAGTTTGGGCAGGTTTGCCGGCGTTGTTTCAGCTAGGGCCAATATACGATTGATTCGATCCGAGATCAATCGTAGGCTGAACGAGTCGTGGTTGATCCAAGTAAAAAGCCCGGCGGGAAGCCGGACCTAGGGTGCTGCGCTTAGACGTCTGGGTCCACCGCCGACGCTTGACGAGGGACTACCGGCGGGACGAGGGACTACCGGCGGGACGAGGGACGCCGTGGCTGGCGGGTGTCTTTGGCGACACGTCCCCCGGTATCCGGGAGCGAGCGGTCCACGGTGCGCGTCACAATGGCGACCGCCGCGCCCTCGGCAACGAGGACAAAAGCCAGGATGATCCAGTTGCTCGTCGGCCAGGAACCGGTGTCAAACCCACGCAGGAACTCAAACCACTCGGCAAACAAGACGACTGCAAAAAGTAAGACAAAGATACCGACGGCTCTCGGTGTCAAAACAAACAGCTCCTCGAAACAGGGGGAAGCGCGCCGGAGCTCGGCTCAGATGCGCATTGGCCTGATGATATACCGATAGCGCGTTTCATCCTGAGTATCTTCAGGGCGCATTTGGCCGGCTGACTGCGCGTCCTTGAACTCGAGCCGGACCTCGCCGGAGCTCCCGACGGCTTTGAGGAAGTCGATCAGATACTGCGAGTTGAAGCCGACGACGATGGGTTCAAAGCCGTAAGGCGTTTCGATTACGTCCTCGCTCTCGCCCGCTTCGTTGGAGGAGGAGATGCGGAGCTCATTCGACTCGAGCCGCATCTTGATCGCGCCGGAGCGTTCGTCGGCGAACTGCGCCACGCGCTGGATGGACTGCTGGAGTTCCTCGGCGCGCACGACGAGGAAGCGGGAGTTGTCGCGCGGTAGGACAGCCTCGTAGGCGGGGAAGTTGCCGGACAGCTTGCGGCTGGTGAGCACGCGCTGGCCGATGCGGAAGTAAAGCTGGTGCTCGTCGTCGGCAAACTCGACTTCGGTCGCCTCGGTGTTGGCGAGGAGGCCTTGGAGCTCGTGGAGCGCTTTGCGGGGGATCAGCACCTTGCGCTCGCCGGTGATGTTTTCGAGGTTTTCTCCAGTTTTCTCAATGAAGGCAAGGCGATGGCCGTCGGTCGCGACCATGGCGAGGGACTCGGATTTGAGGATGAGCAGCGCGCCGTTGAGGGTGTAGCGCGATTCCTCGTTGGAGATGGCGAAGACGGTTTTCGCGATCATGTCTCGGAGCGAGACGGCGGGGATGCGGGTGCCCGCGCCGAGGGGAAACTCAGGAATCTGCGGGAAGTTTGCCCGGGCCATGCCGACCATTTTCGTGTTGGAGCGTCCGGCGCGAATCTGGACCCAGTGGTTGTCCATGGTCTTAATCGAGACCTCGCCGTCGGGCAGCAGACGGATGTAGTCGTACAACTTGCGCGCGGGAACGGTGCAGGCTCCCGGCTTTTTCACCTTGGCATTCGAGGCGGTGCGGAGGCTTTGATCCAGATCGGTCGCCGTGATGCCCAGCTTGTCGCCGTCAGCCTCGAAAAGGAAGTTGGACAAGATGGGAATAGTGGTCTTGCGCTCGACAACCGACTGGGCGGCGGTGAGCTCGCGCAGGAGCTCGGCGCGGGAAACTGTAATCTCCATCGCGGCGGAGCCTGTCGCGGCAGAGTTGGCCGCGGCAGGTGCCGGCGCGGGCTGGGCCGCTTCCTGATC
>CAXTUV010000255.1:0-5186 GCA_964247445.1 uncultured Acidobacteriaceae bacterium
AAGGAATATGGGGCTGGCTTGGAGCTTTGTCAGGAGGCGTGCGCTTGGAATCCGGCAGGTCGGGCGTGGATGCGACGCCAGGCGTGGTCACGTCGCCCGGGTACTCGAACATATATTGGATGGACCCGCGCTGGACACCGGTGTCGGGCCGGTACGGACCTTGCGGGTACTTGTCGCCGCGAGTGTAGCCGTCATCGGCGGGGTCCGAGTAGATCAACACCCCAACCGCCCCGCGCTCCTGCGCGATGTAAGCCTTGACCCCGCGGTAGTTCGTGCCGTAGCGGACCAGCACGACCTTGCCTTTCACGGAAGTCCCGAGCGCTTGGAGCTTGTCGAAGTCCGCCGGAGTGCCATAGTTGGCGTACACCACAGGCGCGGTCACATCGCCCGAGGCCGACGAGGATGAGAAGCCGGGCATCACGCGCGGATCGTCCTGGAACGGGTCAGACGATACGTGCTCGGGCGTAGGGCCTTCAAGCAGGATCTTGCCGGCCTTATCGAGAACGGTCAGGTGCTGCGCGCCGGGATGGTTGAGCCAAGCCTTGTATGGGACGATCTTCGTTTCGAGGCCGGCCGCGCGGAACTTTTCCGCCACGTACTGCGCTGTTTTGTAATCCTCGGGCGAGCCCGCGACATGAGGCTCGGCGGTGAGCGTTTTGAGGTGCTCCCCCGCGAGCGCCGCGTCCGGAACCTGGAGAAAATCGCGATCCCACTTCGCCTGCTCGGACGTGAAATCATGGAAGCCGAATACGCTTTGCGGGAGCGGCGGAGTCGATTCGGTGTTGGGCAGGGCGACAAGCGAAAGAGCAAGGGCGGCAACGGAGGCGAGCGAGGCGGCGATGCGGGCTGGCAACGGGCGAGTGGCTCCTTGTCGAACAGCCTACATCGAAACGCGCGGATACGCCTTCTGCTCGGTCAAGCGCTTCGGGACGCTGCAAGTGCGCGACGCGTATTTCAACCGCCGCCGGACGCTCTGCTTTAGACAGCGCCGACCGGCTGCGCGCAGTGGGCGCACCGCCGCGCGGCAAGCGGTACCTCGCTCAAGCATTCCGGGCAGGGCTTGGTTGTGGCTGCCGCCGGGGGTGCCTCGTGATGGAGCCGCTTCATCAACGTATTCAAGGGTAGAACGACAAAGAAGTACACCACTGATGCGATCAGCAGGCAACTGATGATGTTATTGATGAAATCGCCATCCTTGAACACACCGCCGAGCACCGTAAAGATGAAGCTCGAAAAGTCCGGCTTGTTGACCGATGCCGCAATCAGGGGGTTAATGAAGTCGTCAACCAGCGCGTTCACGATCTTGGTGAATGCGGCACCGATAACCACGGCGACGGCAAGGTCGACTACATTGCCGCGCAGGATGAAGTCGCGAAAGCCTTTCAGCATGGGAACGCTCCTCTGGATGGCTGAGTATAAGAAGGCCGCGCTGCCTTGGAATCGTCGCGCCGCTCGCAAGCACTGTATCCCAGCGAACCTTTCGGGGCAAGGGGAAAGCCGGGCCGCATTTCATTTATTTACTGTCGGCGAGGCGTGAACTGCTGCTGCACGGCGGTGCAGGGCTGGCGGTACTCGGTAACGAAGCGAACCGCCAGAAAGAAGGAAAGCCCGGCAAGGACAGCAGCCAAACCGGGTACGCGACGGTCCGGCGTCGCGGGGTTCGCGAGCAGGCGCACGCTCAAGACGAAAAGCGTCGCGGCAAGCAGCGCGAGAGCAAGGAGCTCCGGCAAGCGCTCACATAGGATCGCCGCGCGTATCGGCCAGGTGAGATACACCACCGGCACGCTGAGTAGGACGGCGAGCACGAGCATCGTCGTCTGCGGCAAGCGGCGCTGCGGGCGCGCCCTCCGGAGTAGGCTCACACCAGCTGCGGCGCGTGTTCGGCTTCAACCTGCGCGATGAGCTCGCGCGTGGGCCGGTGCATGACGCCCCTTTCCGTGATGATCGCAGTGACATACTTGGCCGGGGTCACATCGAATGCGGGATTCTCAATCTCGACGTGATGCGGGGTCTGCTGCTGCCCGCCGTGGTGGGTCACCTCGCGCGCCGCGCGCTGCTCGATTTCAATCTGCTCACCGTCCGGCGTTGCCGTATCGACCGTGGCCCACGGCGCGGCGACGTAGAAAGGAATGCCGTGCTCCTTGGCGAGGATCGCGACCCCGTAGGTACCGATCTTATTCGCGACATCGCCGTTGGCGGCAATGCGGTCCGCGCCGACGATAACCGCCTGAATTTTGCCCTGCCGCATGAGGCTCGCGGCCATGTTGTCGCACAGCACCGTGGTTGGGATGCCGTCGTGCATCAGCTCCCAGGCGGTGAGGCGCGCGCCTTGAAGGAAAGGCCGAGTTTCATCGGCATACACGCGAATCGCAGCGCCGGACGCGACCGCCGAGCGCACAACGCCGAGCGCCGAGCCGTAACCGCAGGTGGCCAGCGCGCCCGCGTTGCAGTGGGTCAGCACGCCGCCCTCGCGGGGGAGCAGCGGGCCGCCGTGCGCGCCCATGGTCTTGCAGGCTTCGATGTCCTCGGCGTGCATGGCTTGCGCTTCCCGGACCAGGGCTTGCTGGATCTCGGCCACACTGGAGGCGCTGAGCGCTTCAAACAGCGCCCGCATCCGCGCGATACCCCAAAACAGGTTGACCGCCGTGGGCCGGGTAACGGCGATGGTGCGGGCGATCTCGTCGAACTCCGGACGCAGCTCCTCAACCGTCCGCGCGCGGGAATGAAGCACCCCGAGGGCGACCCCCATGGCCGCCGTCACGCCGAGAGCCGGCGCGCCGCGCACGATCATCGTCGAGACGGCGTGGGCGACATCCTGGTAAGTCCGTGCTAGAAAGTACGTTTCCTCCAGCGGCAGCTTGGTTTGGTCAAGAAAGCGGATACCGTCCGGCGTCCATTCGAGTGTCTGGATCATGGACTTCAGTCTAGCTTGGTTCTTGCTCATCTTCATCCAGCCTGGCGAACAGCTCGGGCAGGTCGATGTAAATCGGTGAGTCCGGTACCTCAAAGCGGCTGACAAACCGCACAGGCGACGCCGGCCTGACGGCGTGGGCAGCCTCTATACTGGGCCGGTGTTGGCTCCGTTTAAATTCATCTGGAACGCGACGCGCGGGCATCGATTTGCTCCTTGGCGAAGCCCCTATGTGCGCTGGCGCATTGAGACCTACTCCGGGCTGCATGCCGAGCGGCTCACCGGGAGCCAGGTGCTCAGGTTTTGCTGGGCTGAGCGCGGGCGTTTGCTCCGCTTTCTGCGCTGGACGGCCGCGATGGAGCATAGGGAGAGAATTCGTGATTAGGCGTAGCTTGCTGCTGCTACTGTGCACGCTCGCCCTGACGGTTCGCGCGCAGGAGCCGGCCCTTGAAGCTCCACCCACGTTGCGTGTCCAAAGCAACCTTGTGCTTGTCCCCACCCTGGTTGAGGCCGCGAACGGCGGGGTTGTGTATGGGCTCGGGTCGGACGCGTTTACGCTGCTCGACAACGGCATTCCGCAGAAGGTTCATGTAGATGACGACCTGGACACCACGCCCGTTTCGCTGGTGGTTTGCCTAGAGAAGGGTGGGTCGAGCGCGCTGCAATTTCAAAAGTTTGTTCGTTTGGGCCCGCTGCTCAGCCTTTTTCTGGGCAACGGTAATGGCGAGGTCACGTTGGTTGAGTTCGACTCGGAGCTGGAGCGCCCCGACGCTTGGACCCGCGATACCGATGTGATCCAGCAGGACCTGAACGCGCTTCGTCCCGGCGACAACGGGGCGGCGGTGCTCGATGCCGCCGGCTTCGCGATCGACCTCTTGGAGCAGCGCCCACCGGAACGGCGCAAGATTCTCTTGCTTCTCAGCGAGTCGCGCGACCACGGCAGTAAGCACATCTCCGCCGAAAAACTCGCCCAGCGCATCGGCACCAGCAACACGCTTGTTCTGAGTCTGACCTGGTCGCCCGTGAAAGCGGAGTTCCTCAGCCAGCTCGTGACCCCGGGAAACGGCTCGCTGGCCTCGCTCGTGTTTCTCGCCGCCAACGCGCTTAAGTCTAATGCCGCTAAGAGCCTCGCCGTCATGAGCGGCGGCGAAGCCTTGAGCTACACCAACGAGCACGGCTTTGAGGATCGCATCAGCGAGCTTGCCAGCCATGCCCGCAACCGTTACCTGCTTTCCTTCCACCCGAGTGACCTGACGCCCGGCTTGCATCGGCTTGAGGTAAAGGTGAAGGACGGCGCGCCCGGCCGAGTTGTGGCGCGGGCCGATTACTGGGCTACACTGCCTTCGCCCTAACCTCGGTTCCAGCCTTGCAGCTTGCCTAGGAAGAAAGCCCGGCTTTCTAAGTAAGCCGCGACAGCGCAGCGGTACTCTGGCTGTCATTTCGTGTGCCCGCGACGAATACGAACCAGGGTGGTGTGGTCCGAGTTCTGCCTAGGCGGGAGCCTTGCTTAGGCGGTTGCGGTGCAGATGCCGGTCGATGTAGCCGTCGGCTGCTACGGCGGTTCCATCGCCAGTTCAAAAACGCTCAGCTGAAAGCATCGGTCATGCTCGACTTTGCCGAGCACGACGATCCCATTCCCGTGAGCGATGTTCAAACGATCCAGGCGGCGTACCCGGCGGTGCCCGTCTACGTGTACCCCGCCATGGCTCTCACTGCTACGAGCGCGCGAGCTAGGACGCCCCTTTCGGCGAAGCAGGCTTGGGAGCGGACGCTTTCCTTCCTCACCGAGCACCTGAGCGGGCAGCTGGGCAATTTGCCGACCTAGCCGAAGACTCTTTCGCGTCCGGCGAGGCTTTTCCTGCATCTAGTGGCAAGCAGCTGCCACGACGGCGGAGCTCCAAGGAAGTGCTGATGCCCGGCGAGTATGACGCGAACTGGAAACCGAAGGTGAATCCTTGGCTGATCGCGATGACGGTCGCGCTGGCCGCGTTCATGGAGGTGCTGGACACCTCCATTGCCAATGTGGCTCTGCCCTACATCGCGGGCTCGCTCGGCGCCAGCAACGACGAAAGCACCTGGGTGCTGACGTCGTATCTCGTATCGAATGCGATTGTACTGCCGCTTGGCGGTTGGGCTTCAAGCGTACTCGGTCGCAAGCGCTTCTTTATGAGCTGCATCGTCGTTTTCACAGTTTCATCATTCCTATGCGGGCTCGCTCCGTCGCTTGTGTTTCTGCTGCTCTTCCGAGTGATTCAAGGTGCGGGGGGTGGGGGAC
>CAXTUV010000256.1:0-5185 GCA_964247445.1 uncultured Acidobacteriaceae bacterium
AGCCGGTGGACGCGCCGGAGCCCGCGTCACTGCCGACGGCGACCTTTCCCGGAGCTCTGCGGTTTTCCTGGGCAGGCAAGCTGGGGGCGGAGCCGCTTTCACTCGTTGTCGCGGCGCGGAATACAGCGGAGCGCTCCCCCCTTGTGACCACGGCGGCGCTGGGCGCGCACCTTGAGGCCGCGGATGCCTACGGGGCGGGGGCGAGCCTTGTGGAACCGCTGTTTACCGACTGGTTCGGCCGCCCGCCGAAGCCGCCGCTGCTGGTGGTGGATGTGCCGGCGGAAGGAGCGCTTCCGTTCGCGGAGGGCGGTGTGCGTCTGCTGGGGTTTGGGAACGGCGTGCAGCCGAGCGAAGCAGCGCGGGGCCTCGTGACGCCGCTGGCCCACGCGTATTTCCGCTCACCCCGCGCGTGGCTGCGGGAAGGGGTCGCGGGATTGATGGAGGCGCTTTGGACGGAGCGAACAGAAGGGCGGGCGCAGGCGCTGGAGCAGATTGGGGCCGGGCGCGCAGGCTTAGCGCTTCGGGAGCCGGTGACGCCGGGCGCTGGGGGTGAGCCGCTCCTGTCTACCGGGGACGCCGGGTACGCGCGGAGCAAGGGCGTGTATGTGCTGTGGATGTTGCGGGCCTTGGCGGGCGATGACGCGCTGAAAGCGGCGCTGCGGGCGTATCGTGCGGAGGCGGATACGGAGCCGGGCTACTTTGAGTCGTTGCTGGCACAGTCGCCGGGCGCGGATGGGGCAGGTTCCGGAAAGGCCGTTCATGCACTCCTCGAGAGCTGGGTTTACGCGGACCCGGGGCTGCCCGATCTGACGATTCGGAATGTCGCGCCCAGCCATTCGGGCTCGGGCGGCCAATGGCTGGTCGCGGTGGAAGCGGAAAACACAGGCTACGCGGATGCCTGGGTGCCCCTGACGGTGCGCTCGGCGGATGCGGCGGAAACAGTTCTGCTGCGGGTACCCGCGCGAGGAAGCGTGTCGCGGCGCGTGCTGCTGCCGGACGAGCCGACCGAAGTGGATCTGAATGACGGGTCGGTGCCGGAAGTGAGCGCCGGGGCGCATCGGCGGCTGCTGACGGAGGCAGCCCCGACGCCTTAAAGGGAGTCGTGCCGCGCTCCTGCTCGCTAGTGAACTTCAAGGACAGGATGGGCCAGGCTGCCTTTCACAGTCGCGGGAATACCCTCAGGCGGGGTAAGCCGGAGGTGGAGTGAGCGGTCCCATCCAATGGTTCCCGTGACCGCATCTGCGGAAGGAGCAAGCGCCCCGCGAGCGATTTGCAGGCCAAACGGGGTGAAGCTGCCCGCCGCGTCCCATGTGGCGAAGCTGCGTCCCAAAGAGCCGTTGAGCCAGGACGCTTGCCAGTTGCCGGCGAGGCTTGCCGTGAGGCTGCCCGCGGAAACGCCGGACAAGGTGAAGTCGGCGCTTCCGGAGATCACACCCGGCGGCCAGGCTTCCCCGAAGATCGCGGCTGCTTGCGGAGCACTGATGTGCACGAGGGCGGCGTGCATGCGATACGCAGGGAGCGTGCCGGCAAGGGACAAAGCGCCTTGCAGCTGGACCGTGCCGCCCAAGGCGGAGCCGTGAAGCGCATTGAGGCTGATGGAGGCGTTCTCGGGGAGGTTCGGGTCGACGCCCGAAGACAGGGAAGCCTGCGCGTCCTGCATGGGCAAGGGGCCGAGCAGGAGGGTGTCCGCGTGGATGGTGCCCAGAAACGCGGGTAGGTGGGCCTGGGATTGAAACCGGCGGAGGAGCGACTGCACGAGCTCGGGGCGGCTGCCGGTGAGGGCAGATTGGAGCGCGCCGGCGTCGAGCAATGGGGTTTGGAGCGCGAAACGGGTGATGCAGGGCGAAGCGGGGTCGCAAAGCAAGGGCGTTTGCGCTGTCCCCGAAAGGTGCAGCGGGCCGGCATCCGCGGCATGGAGCTGCCAGCGGAGGAGGCCGGAAGCGAGGGAAGCGTCAGCGGAAACAAGGTCGACCGGGAAGGGGAGCCAGGCGGGCTGCCAGCGGACGGCCGCGCCGGATACCGTGCCGGAGATGGACGGTCCGCTGTCGACCCAGCCGCCTTCAAAATTCAGCGCGAGCTGGAGCCGCGGGGTACCGTCCGCCGCCGGGGAAAAGCGGTCCAGCGCCGGGGAATGAAGCGCGGCGGCAAGGGCCTGGAGATTGGGTAGCGCCGCGCCGCCCGCCGCGGCGGCAGCCCAGCCGCGCGGAAAGAAGCGGGCGGACACCGTGAGCGGACGGCGCGGCGCTTGGAGGTCGAGCGGGTCCGCGGTGAGGGTGAGCTCGGGTTGAGGCGAGAACGGAGGAGCGAGCAGCTTTAAATTTTCGAGCAGAAACGGCTCGCCGCCCGGGGCTGCGTCCGTGATGCTGAGTTGCGGCATGGCGGCGCTGCCGGCAAGCTTGCGGACGTCGGGCTGAGACGTAAATGCACCGGTGAGCTCGCCGCTGAAGCGGCCCGGGGCGGGCATTTTCTGGCGAAACAAACCGAGGGTGGCGGCGAGGACGTCGGCCGGAATGCGATCGAGGTCGATCGAGTAGGCGCGGACGGGAGTGCCCGCGCTCTGTCCGGAAACCTGCGTCGAGGCGGAGCTTGCGACCGTCAGGGCACCCGCGCCGAGCGGCCAGCGGCAGCGGAAGGCATCGGAGGACGGATCAGCGCGGCTGTACAGGCCCTGGCAGCGTGCGTCGACGGTGTAGGTGCGCTCGGGGGTGAACTCTTAACGGTGGAGATTGGCGGCGACGATGCGGGTGCGGATGGAAAGGTGGTCAAGGTCGCCGGAGAGCTGGGCGGACGCGTCCACGAGGGCGCGCCAGCCTTCATCCCGCCCGGAAAAAAGTTGGCCTAGCTGGCCGAGCGAGGCTTCTTTCCACTCGGCATGGAGGGCGAGCGGCATGGCCCCGAACGCCGTGGCGCGATGCACCTCACCGTCAATGCGAAGTGTGCCGGTGTCATTAGCGAAGAGGACGACATCGGTGCGGACGGGGCGGCCTTCCAGCTTAAGGCGGTACACCTCTGGGCTCGCCAGGGACATGGAAAAGTCGGCTTCGAGGAGCGAGTAGGGGAGCTTTTCCGCGCCTCGCTTCAGGTTCACGCGGGCGTCGGTGGCCGTGATGTAAGGGAAGCGCGGCGACGGACCGGGGGCACGCTGGCCGGTGGGCGCATTGGGAGCCCGGGAGGCCTGCAGCAGAAGCGCGCCGACGCTCCAGCGGCCGTCGGGGTTGCGGACGAGATTGACGCTTGGGCTGGAAAGCTCCACGCGGGCGAGCTCAAAACGGCCGCGCCACAGGGAGGTGAAGCGCGGGGTGGCGGTGACCTCCGGGGCGCGCAGAGCGGGTTCGTAGCCGAAGCGTGGGTCTTCGTCAATGGCGAAGTCCTGGAACAGGAGCGCGGGCCAGGGCAGGAGCCGAAAAGAAAGTGAGCGGAAGGCGATAGGACGGCCGAGGGAACGGCTGACCGAGCCGGCGATGCGGTGCTGAAAACGGTCCAGGTTGATGAGCGGCGGAACGGCAGCGAGCAAAAGCAGCGTGACGGTAAAGGCCAAAGCCCAGCGTTTGCGACGAGGCCCGCGCGGAACGGCTCGCGGGGAGCCAGCGGCGGAGGCAGGCGAACTGGGCGCGGCATTCACTATGTTCTCTGCTGCCCGGAGCAGCCGCCCCGCCTGCGCTCAGCGGACAATGTGCAGCGTGCGGCTCCAGCGGGTTCCCGTGAAAAAGTGGAGCGCGATGTGGGTGAACCAAGAGACTTGGTCGGGCAGGCTGGTTTTGTTTTGTTGATCCTCGCCGGTGAGGAACGACCAGTAGACAAACATGGGGCGGCCGACGATGTTGGCGCGGGGCACAAAACCCCAATAGCGCGAGTCGAGGGAGTTTTGGCGGTTGTCGCCCATGCATAGGTAGTCGCCGTCCGGGACGACGAGATCTTCGCCCTGGATATGGGTCGGAAGCTCGGCTGCCCACGTCGCGGTGACTCCGTACGACTCCGATGGGGAAACGGCGGGAAAGTCGTCGACGTAAGGGTTGTAGTCGGCGTCGGTCGGCTTGATCGCGTGGGGCTCGTTTTGCGGCTTGCCGTTGAGGTATACAACACCATTGCGGAGGTGGATATGGTCGCCGGGAATGCCGACCACGCGCTTGACGAGGAACAGGTCGGGCTCAGTGGGCTTATAGAAAACGACGATGTCGCCGCGGCGCACATTGCGGTAGTGGACAAACGGTGCCCAAGGCGCGGGAGGGGCCAGCGTCATGCGGTCGACAAGCACATGGTCGCCGACCAAAAGGGTGTTGAGCATGGAGCCGGACGGGATGACGAAGTTTTGAAAGACGAACGTGAGGATGAACAGGCCGAAGACAAGAACGCCGGCGATGGAGGCAACGAACTCGGCCGGGGTTTCCTCCGCGCCGGACTTCCTTGCCGGGGTGCCTATCTGGGCTTCGACTGTGACGTTCATGGGAGTAAAGGGGCAAGCTCCTAACGGACAACGCGGAAAATGCGGTCCCAGCGTGCGAAGTCGACAAGCGAGTTCAAGGGGTCGCGTTCGTGCCCGAGTGTATCATCCGGCAACACGGGCGCATCGGTGGCGGAAGGCTCGCGCAGGGAGAAGTAGATGATGAACGGGCGGCCGAGGATCGCGGAGCGGGGAACGAAACCCCAGTAGCGGGAGTCGCGGGAGTGGTTGCGGTTGTCGCCCATGACGAACCAGCATCCGGGCGGGACGAGGAGCTCGCCTGCGCGGGTGTGGGCGCGGAGCGAGTTCCACCAGCGGAGGTCCACGCCGGGGTCGGTGTAGGTGCCGGACGGGAAATTATCGCGGAACAGGTCGCGGTAGGCGGGCTCGAAAACAGCGTAGGGCTCGCGAAGGGGCGCGCCGTTGCGGTACACGATGCCGGCGATGAGGCGGAGGCGGTCGCCGGGACCGGCGATGATGCGCTTGACGTAATCGGAAGGGTCCAGGGGAAAGCGGAAAACGACAACATCGCCGGAGCGGGGCTCGCGATATGGCAGGATGCGGCGGAAAATCGCCGGCGGCGGGGCGTACAGGATCTTGTTGACAAGGAGGAAGTCGCCGACCAGGAGGGTGCGCTCCATGGACTCAGACGGGATGCGAAAAGGTTGAACAAGGAAAGTCAGGATGAACAGCGCGACGACCACCATGGAAAGGAGACAACGAAGGGTGTCGGCAACGGTGGGC
>CAXTUV010000257.1:0-4028 GCA_964247445.1 uncultured Acidobacteriaceae bacterium
GGGCGCGTGTTCCTCGGCAGCGGGGTTGAAATCCAGGCAAACAGCTGCATCGACCGCGCCAGCATCGGCGAAACCCGTATCGCGGACGGCGCGAAGGTAGATAACTTGGTTCAGGTCGGGCACGGCTCTGAAGTCGGGGAAAATACGCTGTTGTGCGCGCAAGTGGGGCTGGCCGGTTCGAGCCATGTCGGGCGCGGTGTCATCCTGGCGGGCCAGGTCGGGGTCGCGGGCCATCTCCATGTCGGGGACGGGGCGGTCGCGACCGCGCAAACAGGCATCCCGGCCGATGTGCCCGCGGGCGAAACGGTCAGCGGCTATCCGGCTATCGCGAACCGGCAGTGGCTGCGCGCTTCAGCCGCTTTCGCGCGCTTGCCTGAGATACTCCGACGTTTGAGTAAGCTGGAGCGGGCCGTGGCGGATTCGGCAACCGGCTTGCATCGCGGCGAGTAAGGAGGGCATCTACCCTGCGCATGGCGGACCCGACCGATTCCGAGCTGCTTGACATCTTCGCCGCTACCGATGCGGAAGACACGCCGATCAAGGTGCTCCTGCTCGACGATCAGGTGGAAAACCTCCTGCTGCGCGCCACCATCCTGCACAAACACGGCTACCAAACCGAGACCGCATCGAGTATCGAGGAAGCGCTGACCCTTTTGCACTCGATCGATGTGGCGGTGCTCGACTACCACCTGGGCGCGGGCAAGTTCGGGACCGAGGTCGCGCAACGGCTCCGTGAAGAGCGTCCGGAGGTGCCGATCATTATCCTGTCTGCCACGCTTGAGCGCCGCTTCGGCGGCCCGGAAGACATGCACCTGCTCAAGGGCTACAGTTCAGTGGATGACCTGGTCGCGGCCCTGCGCGGCTTCCGTGCCAAACGCATGGGCCGGCCGGTGATGGTGGACGCGCGGGATTTTTTCTACTCGCGCATCAACATGGCCATGGGCGATGACGTGGTGCTGGAAGTGCTGGACGGGCGCGGCAACTGGCAGTATGTGAACGAAACCTGCGCGCGCCTGTTGGAGCGGCCTCGCGACTGGTTCCGGGGCAAAAACATGTTTTTCGAGATGCCCGAGCTGGCCCCGGACTGGCGCGAGATCATCGCCCGCGTCGCCACCACGCGCGAAACCTACATCGACCGCACCTTCCGCGGCCTTATGAACCTGCCCCGCAAGGGGGAGGAATGGGTGTGGAACGTGCTCGCCTTCCCGATGACCCTGCATAACAACGAAAGCGGGGTGGTACTGACGGCGCGGATTTTGGAAAGAAAGTGAGTAGAGGCTGGTGCTGAGTGACTGGGGGAAAAATCTACTCCCCCGCAACCATCAGCCCCGAACCCCGCCTTACTTCACCACGGTCTGAAACAGCGGCGAGCGCAGCAGTGTCGCGAACTGGCTGTTGGAAGAGGAGAAATTCACGTTCAGGGTTCCGGCGCTCGATGAGATGTCCGTGTTCTGGATCGCCTGCTTTTCCACATCCGTTCCGCTGACCTTTTCAAACTGGGCGGCGGCGTTCATCAGGCTTGACATGGTCGCGGCGGTGAATGTATCGGGCGTGACCACGGCGAGGTTGAACTTCACACCATTGTCGAAGCTCATCGTATAGCGCGAGCTGGTCAGCCGCTTGCGAATCTGCTCGAAATCCGCTAACTGCGCGGCTTGGCCCATCACCGAGCGCATCATGATCTGCGTCCCCTTGCCGTCGAGCAGGCTCCACAACGGCTCATCGTCGACCAGCCCCATCTGCTGGACTAGAGGCTGGTTCGAAAGCATATTGGGCGCGAAGCCGTCGCGGGCGTTCAGCGCATCCTTCAGCGCTTCGGTTGAGCCGAAAATCATCGTCGTCGGATTCACATAGCTGACCTGCATACCTGAGCCGGTGAGCGGGTAAATTTTGTTCGTCCGGTAAAGCACCGGCTTGACCTTGCGCTTTCTGAAGTCGGCAAGGATGTCGGGCAGCGAGAACTGTCCCTGCGCGACGCCGACCGTCAGCGAGTCATCCTGGCCCGGATTGGGGCGAAAGCTCGCGAAGGCAAGCTCTTCCACATCATGGCCCGTGTCGAGGCCCGAGTCGGTAAGCGCTTTTTCAAGCTGCTTGATCTCCGGCGGCAGCACCCGCGCCTTCAGGTCGAGCGCGGCTTGCGAATTCTGCATGGCGCGGTAGTCGACAACAATAAGCTGCTGAATGTCCTTCGGGATCGCCCCGCGGGCATCGGAGCCAAGCTGGGCGGCATGCGCGGCGAGTGGAAGCAAAGCGACAACGGCGAGAGCGGCAGAAACAAAGGAACGCACAAGAACCCCAAGCCGGAACTACGCCCGGCTAAACATATCTTAGACGCCGTCGCGCCGGGAAACGAGAGCGAACGTGGGCGCGGTAACGTGACCCGGGGGAAAGCTTACCGCCACCACGAATACCCGATCTGAAACTGTAGGCTCGCGTTCACGCCCGGGTTGCGGTCGCCGAGGCTGGCGCTCGAAATATGGACAACCGAAGCCTGGAAGTCGATCGACCGCCGATCGCGGACGAAATACCGCACGCCCGCGCCGGCTTGCGGGGTAAAGTTCCACACGCTGGTGCCGCCGGGCACGCCGCGCGGCACGATCACATCGGGCGGGTACTTGTGATTCGTCCACAGCAGGCCGCCCGCCCCCTGCGCGTAGGGAACAAACCGCCCTCTCGGGACAAAGTCCCACCGCAGCTGGATGGGCGTGATGCTGACGCCCGAAAACGTGCCGCCGTTGTAAGGCAGCAGCACCGAGCCCGACTGGCCGTTGAAGAAGTTGAAGTTGACCGACTGCAGGCCGGGCGCGGGCGTGAATGACTGCCAGTACGGCAGGAAGTCGCCCGAGTACTCAAACTGCCCGCGGAGAAAGCCCCCGAGGTGCTGGTCCGAGATCACCTTGCCGAGGTGGACGCCCGCGTTGGTGAAGGAAAAGCTAGACCGGTCGCCAAGCCCTACGCCGCCCCCGAAAAACACGCCGTACTCCCACGGCAGGGTCGAGAGCGCGGCGGCCGCGGGTTCAGACGGGCTATGAATCGCTTGCGCGCAGACGGGAGCGGCAAGCAGGCAAAAGGCGAGTGCGTAGGGTTTCATCGGCTCCGGGGAGTGTTCCGGCGAGTAATTCTGATTCTCCCCGGTTTAAATTCGAACGGCTGCGAGACAGGTATCAGCGCGCCGCTTCTTCCATCTGTTCGTCCATGTCGAAATTGGAGTACACGTTTTGGACGTCGTCGTGGTCTTCCAGCGCGTCGAGCAGCCGCACCATCTGCGCGGCGGTCGCGCCTTCGAGCTTAGTGTAGGTAGAAGCCACCATGGTCACCTCGGAGGCATACGGCTCGATGCCCGCGTCGCGCACCGCTTGCGCCACCGTGTGGTAGGTATCCGGCGCCGTGGTGATTTCCCAGGTGTCGCCGTCGTCCGCCATGTCGTCCGCGCCCGCGTCGAGCGCCAGCGCCATCAGTTTTTCCTCGTCCGCGGCGGTTTTGTCGACCACGATCACGCCCTTTTTGGTAAACATGAACCGGACCGAATTCAGCTCGCCTAGGTTGCCGCCGTTCTTTGAAAAGGTGTGCCGAATCTCCGAAACCGCGCGGTTGCGGTTGTCCGTCGTGCAGTCCACAATGAGCGCGACCCCGCCGGGACCGTAGCCTTCAAAGGAGATTTCCTCATACGTGAGCCCAGGGATCTCGCCGGTACCGCGCTGAATGCCGCGCTTGATGTTATCCGCCGGCATGTTCTCGGCCTTGGCCGCGAGAATCGCCGAGCGCAAACGCGGGTTGCCGTCCGGGTCGCCGCCGCCCTGCCGCGCCGCGATGGTGATTTCCTTAATCAGTCGGGTAAAGGTCTTGCCGCGCTTGGCGTCGAGCGCGCCTTTCTTATGCTTGATGGTTGCCCATTTGGAGTGGCCGGACATGCGGGAGAAACCTCGTCTGGATTCGCGTCTGTAGCGCCCGGGGCGCGACGGCTCAGTATAGCGCGGCCTAAGCTGGGCGCGCTCTCCGGTTCAGCCTAGGAGGTCACTTCGGGCGCG
>CAXTUV010000257.1:4038-5155 GCA_964247445.1 uncultured Acidobacteriaceae bacterium
CCGCCTTCCGCCAAAGCCAAACGAGGTCGAGCGGCGCGCCTGTGGGGGTGATCGGCTGCGTCTTATGCGAGAGCGCCTAGAACTCCCCGGACCACACAAACAGTTTCTGTTCTTCAGGGTCGAGAAGCCAGACCGCCTCCGCACCCATGGCTGTCAAATCCTGCGCGCGGGCGCGAAGGTCTTTGTATCTGTCGTGCGCCGAGAGAACGTCAATCGCGAGCAGCGGCGGGGTCGTCAGAGCCGGCCCAAACGGGGAGTCCGGCGGAGCCAAAACGAAGTCGGGGAGGCGTACACGGGTGAGAGAAACACGCGTACGCACCGCCAGGAAGGTGAGATACCGATATTGCTCTTCAAGACCTCCGAACCACCCCGTGAGCAAGCTCAACACCCTGCCATGGATCCGTTCGGCGGCGGCTCTCGGCCGCAGCTCGCCATCCAGATACTCTTGATCCGGCCTGAACGACGTCGCTAAGTACTCGTCCATGGCCAACGCTCACCTGCTTACTTGAACGGCACTGCGTGGAATGGGAGGCCTTAACGAAATGGCTCCAGTTCCTTCCACAACCAAGGAAGATCGAGCGGCGCTCCGCCAGGGGTCATTGGCTTTTCTTCAAGCACCGGCACCCAGCTGTTCCCCGACCAGGCTTGCAGCGTCCGCGCTTCCGGGTCGAGCAGCCACACGGCCGGGCAGCCCAGGGTTTCCAGATCCTTCGCCCGCGCGATGAGGTCTTTGTGCTTGTCGTCCTCGGAAAGGATTTCGATGGCGAGCAGGGGCGCGTGCGTCACGGTCTTCTTTTCAAGATTCCCCGCACGCACCAGAAGGAAGTCCGGTAGACGCACCCGGGTCGGGGCGACGCGCGTATGCGCCTCCATCCCTGAAATGACGTGAAGCTCCTGCTCGAACTGCCGGAACCAAGCAAACAACAAGCCTTGCACGCGCCCATGGATGAAAGCTGTCAACGGCTTTTCCTTGAGTTCGCCATCAACGTACTCAGTAGGAACTTCAAACGAGGTGGACAGGTATTCTTCTAGGCTCAAGACCTGCGGTGCCGTCATCGCTGCCATACCGATGCCTCCAGAACAGGGCGCTCTCACGATCATAGGGCCGGAACGAAGA
>CAXTUV010000258.1:0-5105 GCA_964247445.1 uncultured Acidobacteriaceae bacterium
CAGCCCGCCCTCCGCGCATGAGCGCCACCTCCACAACCACCGTCAACGCCCCGGTTTTCGGGGGCGCGTCCACGCGCGTGCGCCTCGTCGTCGCGTCATCCGTGATGCTGAGCTTCATCTCGTTTTGGCGCGCGGCGGCGGTGGTGCTCAACGACCTTGCTTCCTCAGCCTTCTACGCGGGCGGCATCGCGGAAGAATCCGTCGGCAAATCCGCGCCCTGGTTCATTCTGGGCGTCATGGTGTTCGCCTTCGCGGTCCGTAAGGTATATGTCGAAAGCTGCTCCATGTTCACCCGCGGCGGGGTGTACCGGGTCGTTAAGGAAGCGCTCGGCGGCACCTTCGCCAAGCTGAGCGTGTCCGCGCTGATGTTTGACTATATTCTTACCGGGCCGATCTCGGGTGTTTCCGCCGGCCAGTACATCACCGGTTTGCTCAACGAGCTGTTTACCGTCAGCGCCCTCCATGGCTGGCTGCCCCCTGCCCTGCTGACAGCTCCGCACACCGCGCGGCAGCTGCCGGTCGACGGCACCTCCGCCGTCTTCTGCATCGCGGTCACGCTTTTCTACTGGTGGGAGAATACCAAGGGCATCCGCGAGTCGGCGGGTAAGGCCCTTGAAGTGATGAAGATCACCTCCATCATGGTGGTCATCATCATTGTGTGGGGCTTCTTCACAGTCCTGCACAACGGCGTGCACCTGCCGCCCGCGCCCATCCCGGCCAACCTGCATTTCTCGCATGACGCGCTCGGCTTTCTGGGTGGGACCGCACTCGCAGCGAACTTTGGGCTGTTCGGCATCCTGATGGCATTCGGCCATTCCGTGCTCGCGATGAGCGGCGAGGAAACGCTGGCGCAGGTCAACCGTGAGATCGAGCACCCGAAGCTCTTGAACCTGAAGCGCGCCGCGACCGTGATCGCGATTTATTCCTTCTCGTTCACCGGGCTCGTGTCGCTGCTCGCGGTCATGATCATCCCGGACTCGGTCCGCATCCCTGTGTTCCGCGATAACCTGATCGCCGGGCTCGCCATGAACATGTGGGGGCCGCTCACCATGCGGCTCATTTTCCGGGTCTTCGTGGTGGTGGTCGGCTTCCTGATTCTTTCGGGCGCCATTAACACATCCATCATCGGCTCGACCGGCGTGCTGATGCGCATCGCCGAAGACGGCGTGCTGACCGACTGGTTCCGCAAGCCGCACCGTCGGTTCGGCACGGCCTTCCGCATCGTCAATCTCGTCACTGCATTGCAGTTGTTTACGATTCTCATCACCCGCGGCAACGTCATCGTGCTTGGCGAGGCCTACGCCTTCGGGGTGATCTGGAGCTTCACGTTCAATGCCTTGGCCATGCTGGTGCTGCGCTGGAAGTACCAAGGCGAGCGGGGCTGGAAGGTGCCGATCAACCTGCGGGTGGGCGGGCGCGAGATTCCGTTCGGGCTAATTTCAGTGTTTTGCGTGCTGCTCACCGTCGCCATTACAAACCTGTTTACGAAGAAGGTTGCGACGGTTTCGGGCATTGTTTTTGCGCTGG
Source organism: uncultured Acidobacteriaceae bacterium (assembly GCA_964247445.1). Classification (GTDB taxonomy): domain Bacteria; phylum Acidobacteriota; class Terriglobia; order Terriglobales; family Acidobacteriaceae; genus EB88. The sequence goes on from CAXTUV010000258.1 coordinate 1,528, forward strand.
CGTTCTTTGTGATTTTCACAGTTTCTGAACGGCAAAATGCCCGCCGCCAGCGTTTCGCGGCGGCACAGATGCGCGAGCATTTTCAGCTCGAGCACGAAGAGGACATCGGCCGGCAAAACCTGCAGATCCGGCGCGGCGGCGTACTTGTCACGCTTGTGGATCCAAGCCGGGCCGCCGCGCTCAAGTGGGCGCTGTCCCGCATCGATACCGATGAGCAGGATATTGTGGTCCTGACCGCGAGGCGGGTCGGCGCGGGCGGCCCGGAGTACCTCGACCCTTCCGAGCAAAGTTTTTCCGAGCATGAGCAAATGCTTTTCACCAAAGCTGTTTCTGTCGCGGAAAGCTTCGGCAAGCACATTTCTCTGCTTGTGGTGCCCGCGGCCGATATCTTTGCCGCGCTGGTCGGCACCGCGGTCTCCCTTGAAGTCTCGACCTTGATCTCGGGATTAGCCTCTACGATGACCGCTGCCGAGCAGGCTTTCCAAATCGGCCACGCCTGGGAAGCGCTGCCGGAGCCGAAGCCGCAATTCACGTACATCATCGTGACCCAAGACGGGCAGGCGCAGAACTTCCATATAGGCCCGCACGCGCCCGCGCTCGGCGGCGACGATGTAGCCCTGGTGCATCGGCTATGGCTGAACATGAGCCGCGACCCGGCCTGCGCGAACCTGCACCATTCCGATATCGTCACCTATGCGCTGTCCCGGCTTGCCTTGGACTACGCCAGGAGCAAGAGCGAAATTCTGGCGGGCTTGCGGCGGGCTGACTCGCGTTCCACCCCGGCCGCGCAAGTTCGGACGAGCAGCCTCTCGGGAGACAAGTCACTGCGGCCCGTGCGCAACGGAGAAAGCGGAGACTCCTGAGTCGGCCTTACCTTCTACGTCCTGTGGAGACATGCCCGGCATCGCTTAAAACGCAACCCTCGTCGTCACGGTTACAATCTGCGTCCACACACGGATGTGCGTATTGTCGTACTCTCCGGCCAGCAGCCCGCTCTTGCCGACATTCTGTTCCGCCGGCAGCTGCGCTTGGTAGGCTGCATCGATACCCAACCGGCTGTGCTTCCAACCTCCTCCCGCCGCGAAGCTGTTGCGAAGAATGGCAGCCGTTAACGGCGTCAGCGTAGCGGACGGAACCGGGTTGCTTTGAAAAGCGTAGCCGCCCCGCACGACCCATCGCTCGCCGGCGGGCCGCTCTAAACCGAGCCGAAATCCGCCTTGGTTGCCAAGCCAGGGGAATGATATCCTCAATCGCGCTGCCGCCCGCGACTGTATTGATGATGGGATTGGTGCCGCCTTTCAGCTTGACAGGAAGCGTTCGGAAGGCATCGTGCCAGCCTGGCCAGTCGCCCTCGGCCCGTACGCGGGTGTGCCTCCAAGCCTCCAGGTCGACTCCGGCGGCCGCCGAATGCGGCAGGCGCACATCCACTTCCGCTCCGTAGCGAAACCGCGGATCCACATCCAGCCCCAGCGCAGCGAATTGAGCTCCCGCCGTGCCTGTTACGCTGCCATGGCTCTCGACCGCCGTCGCACTCTTCCAGGACAAACCGAAACGGGCGCGGCGCACAGGCTGACATTGCGCACAGGCCGCGCCGTTCCAACCCCATCCCGCGGTTTTAAGGTTGACCAATACTTTCAGCCCTCGCAGCTACGTCTGCTGCTGAAAAATAAATGGGGCTTGCAGCGTGTTTTGGTTGTAGATCAAGCCCAGGGTGCCGCCTGCCGCCCAGTGCGGCCCAAGCCTGCGTGCGAGCGAAACAGAAGGCCGCACCGCCAGAAGTTTTGATCGGTTTGTTTGTAAGCCGTAGCTGGCCCCCGCTGTGCCCGGCGGGTCAAGGTAGCGCCAACTCACCCGAATCAGGTCTTCCGGGGTGACCGCTAAAGCGCCCCGCCAAGCGCTTTCCCCTATTCGGTATGCCAGTGCTCCATAGCCGAACGCGCCGGCATTGCCGCGCAGCTGCCCGTTCGGATCCACACTGTTCGCGAACTGACCAGAGGCGAGCGCCCCGACGCCGCCCAGCTCTAAAGCACTCTTGTCGAGCTTAGCCAAGGCCGCCGGGTTTACCTCCACTGCATCCAGGACGCTGTCGGTACCGGCGACCACAGCCCCGCCCGATGCCGCAGCACCGGCACTGGCTCCCGTTGCAAGAGCGCCGTTGAGCTGTGCCCACCCCCGCTGCCCCGCGACCAGCAGAACTGCCGCTAAGCACCACCACCTGCCCATCTCCCAACCTCCGCGTTCATGCCAGATATCGGCATATCTGCGGATGTCGTTCAGGTACGAAGGTAATGTGAGAACGACTCTTCTTCATCACGCACAAAACGCGGCTTCTCTCCCGGAGAAGCCGCGTTTTGTTCCCAGCGACAGCGGCGCTCAGTCCCCCGCTAAAGCAGGCTCATACGCATGCTGGTTTCGGAGCTCGGCGGCATATGCTTGGATCTCCTGCTCGATGCGGTCGGCGGCGACGCGGCGCTTGATGATGTCCTCCCGATAGCGGCGTAGGAAGTAATCAATCGTTTCCACGCGGATGCGGATCGAGCCGGACGGCTTATTCTCGTCCAGGTCCTTGAACGAAAAGTATGGCGTGCCGGACTGCTCGATGATGCCCTCGATCACGCCGTAAATCGGCGCGTCGTGCCCGCACTTGAAGCTCGACATTTCGAGCGCGACCAGATTGGGGTGGCGCGCCGTAAACTTCGCGGCCCACACCTTGTGGTTGGTCGAGGTTGAGTAGCGGTTCTACCACACGTCGGTGATGTCGAGCGGATGAGTGATGAGCCCGGCGCGCACCTCATCGCCGAACAGGCGCTCCAGCAGGTCCTCGTCGCGAGGCAGCGTGGACTGCGAGAAGATCGGGTAACCGAGTTTCTGGAACTCCTCCAGGATTTCGTGATTGAGGCCGGGGTCGTGGTGGTATACGCGGCCCAGCATCACAATGCCGATGCGGTCCTCGCGTTCGAGCTGGTCGAGAGTCGCGCGCGCGTCCTTCAGGATTTTGGCTTCGCCTGCGTGCAGGGCCTTGAACCCGGCCTCGACGGCGCGCGTGTTTTCATCGCGCGACAGGCCCAGGTGCGGAGCCCAGCAGTTGTAAAACTGCTCGGCGCAGATGCGCTCATCGCGGAAGTTCATGATCGGGTCGAGGTACACCATCCCGTTTTCTGTGAACAGGTCGGATTCCTTGGTGAACGCGGCCTTCACGGCATTCGGCGTCGCAGTCACCGTCGGGCAGGCGTTCGAGCCGGTCAGGTTCATCAGCGGCGTGTGCAGCACGTCGTACATTGGGAAAAAGATCGCGTGCAGCGGCTTTTTGGAGTGGTGCAGTTGGAGCAAGTTATAAACGTGCGCGATGCCGATCTTCGACGGGTAGCACGGGTCGATAGCCCCTCGCGAAGCCCCGGCCCGGTAGAGCTCGGGCGTGGTGTAGTCGGAGTAGACGATGTTTTCGGAGACAAGCCCAAGCGCCGCGAAGTACGCGTTGAAAAACGGCGCGTACTCGTAAGTGTTGAGCAGGCGCGGCAGCCCGACGCGGAAATCTTTCCGCTTCGCCATCAGAGCGGCGCGGTCCTTGGTCGCTTTGC
>CAXTUV010000259.1:0-5094 GCA_964247445.1 uncultured Acidobacteriaceae bacterium
TGCACGATGCTGGAAGAAGTCCAGGCAGGCGAGAACACAAATTTCCGCCTCGATGTCCCGCTCCATAACCTGCTTACCCAGCAGCCCGGTCCCGCGCCACGCTACCAGCCCGCCGGCCCGCCCCAGTCCTTCCCGGACCCCATATTTCCGCAGCGGCCCGAACTGCTCGGCCCGATCGATTTCGACGCGCCGTGGTCGCCTCCCGAGAAGCGGAAGTACTCGCCCGGCCAAGTCTTCCATGCGATGCAGGGTTGGCTCTTCCCTTACATCCGTTCGCGCGTGACCTCCGGCGACTTTCACCCGCTGATTGCCTACCTGTTCACCGAGTTCAAGTGCAACCTGGACTGCCATTACTGCTGGGCCTTCGATAACAAAGTCAAGGGCATGACCGAGGACGTGGCGAAGCGCTCGGTCGATTGGCTGCACGGCACAGGCAACCGTGTGCTGGCCTTCATGGGCGGTGAGCCGCTGCTGCGGCCCGACTTGATCCACCGCATTACGGCCTATGCCGCGAAAAAAGGTTTTTGGATCTATCTGCCGACCAACGCGCGGCTGCTGCGGACCGACGTGATCGACAAGCTGGCGGATGCCGGCATGTCGACCTTTAACATCGCGGTCGATTCGGTTGAGTTGAAGAAGTCTCTCCCGAAAGCGCTCGCGCCGATCCGGAAGCAAGTCGATTACCTCGTCCGCAAGCAGTACGGCTATGGCTACTCGGTATTTCTGAACATCAATATTTGCCGTAATAATCTGGATGATGTACGGCAACTAACTGAGATTGCCCGTGACAACGGCATCGCAACGGATTACCACATCAATGAGTCGCCGCTGCTTGAACAGGATGACCATTTCAAGCACAACGACCCTGACTCGAACGACACGTACATCCGCAAGCAGGACTGGCCGCAGGTCGAGGAAACCATTCAATGGCTGACCGAAAAGCAGGACTCGGGATATAAGATGGTCAACTCCAATGCGCGCCTGTGGCAGATGGTGGACTTTATGAAGGGCAACCACTTCCCATGGAACTGCCGCGCCGGACAGAATTCGATGATCATTCGAGTGGACGGCTCACTTGCTCCTTGCTTCCCCATGTACACGGCGAATTATGACTGGGGCACGGTGGATGCGCATAAGTTCGAGACCAAGCAGCTCGATAAGCAGAAGGAAACCTGCCAAACCCACTGCTTCTCGACCTTGAATCACATCCTAGGCTGGTGCTACAACGACCAGCGTGTGATCAAGTACTTTTTTAAGAATCTCGCGCACGGATTCCAAGGCGTGAAAGGGCAGATGGAGTAGTCCCACCTGTAAGCCGGCCCTGCCCGCCGGCTTACTCACTTGTTGGAGGAGACAAGAATGCCGGTAGCAGAGCAGGATCTTCAGCAGTTGGAGTTCGACCGCGAGATACAAGCCCGGGTTGATCAGGAGCGTGCGCGCTTGCGGGTCGAAGCCGGCCTTCAGCGTCTTCGCGAGTTTAAGAAACCCGTCGAGAACAGCTTTTTAGCGCACGAGCGTAACACAACCACGATTCTTTTCGGCGGCCTTACCTGGAAGCACGAAGAGATGATCAAGTCGGTATTTCACGGCTCAGGCTATAAGTGCATGAATATTCCGACGCCGAACGTCGCGGACTTCCAGGCCGGCAAGGAGTTCGGCAACAACGGCCAGTGCAACCCGACGTACTTCACGGTCGGCAACCTTGTCCAGTACTTGCAGAAGCTCGAGCGCGACGGCCTGACCCGCCAAGAAATCATTGAAAACTATGTCTTCTTCACCGCCGGCTCGTGCGGGCCTTGCCGCTTCGGCATGTACGAGGCGGAGTACCGCTTCGCACTCCAAAACGCAGGTTTTGACGGCTTTCGTGTGCTTCTGTTCCAGCAGACCGATGGTATCAAGGCCGCGTCCGGCGAGCCGGGTTTGAAGTTCTCGGTCGACTTTGGAATGGGCATGTTGAACGCCCTCAACCTGGGCGATGTCATCAACGACATGGTCTACCAGGTCCGGCCCTACGAGGTGAACAAGGGCGAAACCGATAAGGTCATCGCGGACTCGGTCAAGCTGATGACCCAGACTCTGCGCGAGCGCAAGCGCTGGCACATCGACGAAGCCGCGCCGAAGTGGCTTAAGCCGACTCTTGATAAGAAGCCCAAGGTGCAGGGCATCCTGTGCACCCTCGGCAAGGTCGCCCACAACCTATACGGCAAGGAGTACGTGGACGCGCTGCACACCTGCCGCGATTCGATCGATGCGATTGAGGTGGACCGGCTGCGCGTGAAGCCGGTGATCAAGATCACGGGCGAGTTCTGGGCGCAAACCACCGAAGGCGACGGCAACTTCAACATGTTTGCCTTTCTCGAGCGCGAAGGCGCGCAGGTGGTGGTTGAGCCGATCGCGACCTGGATCGATTACATGATGTACGTCGCCAAGGAAGGCGCGCGCGCCCGCTTCCATGCCGAAAAGGTCGACAAGGAAGTGAAGTGGTTTGAAGTAAAGAAGCGCGCCCGCAACGGCTTCGGGCTGTTCAAGAAGACCGCCGGGCTGAGCGTCGGCTCGTCGATGTGGACCTACTTTTACCACCGCACCATCAAGCACCTGGGTGGCTTGACCCACCACCTGATCCCGCAGGCGGAGCTTGCGGGCCTGGCGCACCCCTTCTACCACCAGCTGGCGCGCGGCGGCGAAGGCCACATGGAGGTCGGCAAGAACATTTACTACACCGTCAATCACTTGTGCCACATGGTGCTGGCGCTCAAACCGTTCGGCTGTATGCCTTCCTCGCAGTCCGACGGCGTGCAATCGCGGGTGGTCAACCAGTTCAAGGACATGATCTTCCTGCCGATTGAGACTTCCGGCGAGGGCGAGGTCAACGCGCACTCGCGCGTGCAAATGTCGCTTGCGGAAGCCAAGGCGAAAGCCCGGGCGGAGTTTGACTCGGTGCTCGAAAAGACCGGGCGGACGCTCGAAGAACTGCGCGCCTACACGCAGGCTCACCCGGAAACGCGCCGGGCGCTGTACAAGTTCCCGCACAAGCCCGGGATTGCCGGCACGGCTGCGCAGTTCGCCCTGCACCTGGACGAGCGGATGCGCAAGGAAGAGGGCGCATGGAAGCGCTCGCGCCTGCGCACGGCGGCTTGCCTGTAAACCTCGGAAGAGGCGTCATCCTGAGCGAAGCGAAGGATCTGCTTTTCTCAGTCAAGCAAACAGAACGAGTGCCCGCGTTTCAAGGTCGAGATGCGGGCACTCGTCAAGCCTGATGCAAGAGGGCACATGACTCAGTTCCTCGTAGGACTTGACGTAGGCTCCACCACCGTGAAGGCCATCGTCGTTGACGCCGCTACCGATAAAACCATCTGGCAGGACTACCAGCGCCACGACACCCGTCAGCCTGAGAAAGTCCTGGAATTCCTGGACCGCATGGACGCAGAGGTTGGGGTCAAGCCGGGGAATACACGGCTGTTTATCACGGGCTCGGGAGGCGGCAACCTGGCCGACTTTCTCGGCGGCAAGTTCGTGCAGGAGGTTCACGCGGTTTCGCTCGCGGTTGAAAAGCTGCACCCGGAGGTGTACTCGGTTATCGAGCTGGGCGGCCAGGACGCCAAGATCATCGTCTTCAAGGACGACGCGGAGACCGGGCGCAAGAAGAAAATACCGTCGATGAACGACAAGTGCGCCGGCGGCACGGGCGCGGTCATCGACAAGATCAATGCCAAGCTGCGCATCCCGGCCGAGGAGCTTTCAGGACTCGCCTATGAGAACGTCAAGCTCCATAAGGTCGCGGGCAAGTGCGGCGTCTTCGCGGAAACCGATATCAATGGCCTGCAAAAGACCGGTACGCCGCCCGACGAACTAATGGCTTCGCTGTTCGAGGCGATCGTGCTCCAGAATCTTTCCGTGCTGACCCGCGGCCACACCCTGCGCCCGCACGTGCTGCTGCTCGGCGGCCCCAACGGCTTCATCAAGGGCATGCGTGAGGCCTGGCAGGCGAATATCCCGCGGATGTGGAAGGAGCGCAAAGTCGAGATTCCCGAAGGCATGGACCCGAAGGAGCTGATCAAGGTTCCTGAGAACTCGCAGTACTTCGCGGCGCTCGGTTCGGTCGAGTTCGGTCGAGACGAGGATGAGGAAGTCGGGCAGTACACCGGAACGGAAAAGTTAAAGTACTACATTGACATTGGCCGGGCCGCGGAGAAGGCCGAGGCGGGCGGCAAAGGACTGGTCGAGGAGCCGTCGGAGCTTGACTTGTTCAAGCGCGAGTACACCAAGCCCAAGTTCAAGCCGCAGCCGTTTACGCCGGGCTCAACCGTGCGCGGATTCGTCGGGATCGACGGCGGGTCGACTTCAACGAAAGCGGTGCTTCTCGACGAGCAGGGGACGATCCTTTGCAAGGTCTACCAGTTGTCGAATGGCAATCCCATCCAGGACACCATCGAGATGTTCGCCGGGCTGCGCAAGCAGGTTGAGGAGGCAGGCGCGGAGCTGGAGGTGCTCGGCGTGGGCACGACCGGCTATGCGAAGGACATCCTGCGAGACGTGCTCTCGGCGGATGTGGCGCTGGTTGAGACGGTCGCCCACACCGAGTCGGCGCTGAAATTTTATGACGACCCGCATGTGATCGTGGACGTGGGCGGGCAGGACATCAAGCTGATCGTCCTTAAGGACGGCCGTGTTAAGGATTTCAAACTCAACACGCAATGCTCGGCAGGCAATGGCTACTTCCTTCAATCGACAGTTGAGGGTTTCGGCCTTAAAGTGGAGCAGTACTCGGACTTAGCGTTTTCCGCGAAATCCATGCCCGTGTTCGGCTACGGCTGCGCGGTATTCATGCAGTCCGACATCGTGAACTTCCAAAGGCAGGGCTGGCGCGCCGAGGAGATCCTGGCCGGTCTCGCGGCGGTGCTGCCGAAGAACGTCTTCCTATACGTCGCAAGCATCCCGAACCTCGCCGCGCTTGGGACCCGGTTCGTTCTCCAGGGTGGTACGCAGAACAATCTTCCCGTTGTGAAAGCCGAGGTCGACTTCATCCGGCAATCCTTCAAGTCCTCCGGCAAGACGCCCGAGATCATCATCCATGAGCACTGCGGTGAGTCGGGC
>CAXTUV010000260.1:0-5065 GCA_964247445.1 uncultured Acidobacteriaceae bacterium
TGGCGCGAGGCCGCCAGGGAGCCGGGCAGCCTGCGGAGGGCCGCCGGGGATGAGCGTTTTTTCACGGACCCGCCGCTCTCTTGTAAACCGAGTTCCTCCGCCACGCTCCCCGCGCCACGCGCGACTCCTCCGCCTTCCCTCCACCCTGCACCCTCTACCCTGTACCCTACTCCTCCTCCTCCTTTCCGGCTGCACCACCACCCAGCACGCCACCGAGGCTGACAAAGCCCAAGCCGCCCAAGCCGCCGCCCAGCGCCAGCAACAGGCGGACGAGGCCGCGGCCGCCCGCAAGGGCATCCAGGCCGCCGAAACGCAGCTGGCCGAGCTGCCCCCGCCGTCCAAGGGGCGCTACCTCCAGGTCCATGCCGCGGAGGCTTGGAACAACCCCTTCCTGGTCGTCGGGCGCAAGACGATCACCCTGCGCGTGGCCTTCCCGGCGAACCTCCAAAAGCTGCCCAACAACGTCCTGCCGCAAACCCCTCTCACGCCGGTAGGCCCGAACAAGCGCGAGCTCACCCTACGCCTCATCGACCTGCCCGAAGCCCTCGCGGCTTTAAGCGAGGAAAGCTGGCCCTACGGACGGGTGGTGGCGGTCGAGGAAGAGCCCGGCCTGCCGCGCAAGGAACGCCCGCAGATGCGCCGCAACGTGGAAGCGGTGATGGCGATGCTGAACGACCTCGACGTGGTCGCGAACGAGTGGCCTGTGGGGGCGCGATAGCGTGCTACGCTGGCCGCATGAAAACGGCCGCGTACCGCGTGCTCCTTATGCAACTTATTTCCGTGCTGATGGCTGCGGTCGGTTTCGCTGGAACCGTACCGGACTCCGTCGGCTTTCAGGATGTGCGGGTGCCCGCCCCAGGCGGCGCGATTCCCGCGGCGGTCTGGTACCCAACGGACGCGCGCGCAACGCCGCAGCCGGTCGGCTTGTTTACGCAAACCGTCGCTCCGGATGCGCCCGTGCGCGGGAAAGCTTTACGCCTCATCGTCATCTCCCACGGCAACGGCGGCACTCGGGACGGTCACTACGATACGGCTTTAGCGCTTGCACAGGCAGGGTTCGTGGTCGCGGCGCTGGAGCACACGGGCGACAACTATCGGGACCAAAGCCGCGCCACCGATGTGCTGAACCGGCCCCGCGAGCTGCGTCGGCTTATCGACTACATGCTTACTGAGTGGCCCTCCCGCGCTGCCCTGAACACAACAGAGGTGGGCGCGTTCGGGTTTTCGGCCGGGGGCTTCACGGTGCTTGCGGCGGCCGGAGGCGAGCCGGACCTGTCGCTTGTCGGGCCCCACTGCGCGGCGCACCCCGAGTACTTCGATTGCATGCTTGTGAAGCAGCATCCGGCGGCAGTTCCGACAAATCAAGAGGTGGTGCACGACGCACGCATTCGTGTGTTGGTGGTTGCCGCGCCCGCGCTTGGATTTACCTTCACGCGCGGGCTGGCCGATGTGAAGCAGCCTATACAGTTGTGGCGGGCGGATGACGACCGCATCTTGCCAGCGCCGGAGTATGCCGACGCGGTACGGGCGGCGCTTCCGAAACCGCCCGAATTCCATGCGGTTCCCGGAGCGGGACACTACGACTTTCTCGCACCCTGCTCGGCGGCGCTTGCGAAGGTCGCGCCCCCGATCTGCACCAGCGAGCCCGGCTTTGACCGCGCGGCCTTCCACCTGCAATTCAATCAGGCGATGGTCGCCTTTTTCAAGGCGCACCTTTAGTAAGCCGCATCACGGCACGGAAGCCGTCGGCCCACTGCTACGATGAGCCGGTGAGCTCCCCCGCGTTACCGATTCTCCAAGCCGCCTCCGCGCCTCTGCGCGAGAGCCGTGATTTGGAGCGGTCGCTCGCGCAAGCCGTCCGGGGTGAGGTCCGGTTCGACCCGGGCTCGCGCGCGCTGTACGCGACCGACGCCTCCAACTACCGGCAGGTGCCGATCGGGCTCGTGATCCCGCGCGATGCGGACGATGTGATCGCCGCGATGCGCGTTTGCCGCGAGCACGGCGCGCCCGTCCTCCCGCGCGGCGCGGGCACCTCGCTCGCCGGCCAGGGCTGCAACGCCGCCGTCGTGTTCGATTTCACCAATCATTTGCGCTGTATTACCTCCAGCGCCCCCGAAGCGCGCACCGCGCATGTCGAGCCGGGGGTCGTCCTGGACCGCGGGCGCTAGGCTGCCGAGCGCCACAACCTGACCTTCGCCCCCGACCCCGCGACCCACTCCCGCTGCACCCTCGGCGGCATGATCGGCAACAACTCCTGCGGCGTCCACGCGCTGATGGGCGGCAAAACGGTCGATAACATTGAGTCGCTCGACGTACTGCTCTACGACGGTACCCGGATGACCGTCGGGGCGACGACCGAGGCCGAGCTTGCCCAGATCATCGCCGAGGGCGGACGGCGCGGGGCCATTTACGCCGGCCTCCAAGCCATCCGCGCCGAGTACGCCGACCAAATCCGCGCCCGGTTCCCGCGCATCCCGCGCCGTGTCTCCGGCTACAACCTCGACGAGCTGCTGCCCGAGAACGGCTTCCACGTCGCCCGCGCGCTGGTCGGGTCCGAAGGCACCTGCGCCACCGTGCTCGGGGCAAAGCTCAAGCTCGTTCCCAGCCCTCCGCACCGGCAGCTTGTGGTGCTCGGGTTTTCCGACCAGTTCCTCGCCGCCGACGCCGTGCCGCGTGTGCTGGAGTTCGGGCCGATCGGCTTGGAAGGCTTCGACGGCCTGCTGGTCGACATGATGCGGCGCAAGGACCTGGCCGTGGACGACCTCCAGCTCCTGCCCAAGGGCCGGGGCTACCTGCTGGTCGAGTTTGGCGGATGGACCGCGCCCGAAGCCCTGGCGCAGGCTGACGAGTTTGCCGGGCAGTTCCCCGGCGCGCGCCGCTTCGAGGGTCAGGATGCAGCCCGGGTTTGGCGCGTCCGCGAGCAGGCCCTGGGCGCGCCCGTGTTCGTTCCCGGCGAGCCGCACGGGTGGGAAGGCTGGGAGGATGCAGCCGTTCCGCCCGCCGCGCTCGGGACCTTCCTCCGCCGGCTCGAAGCCCTGATGGCCCGCTACGGCTATCGCAGCCCCATGTACGGCCACTTCGGCCAGGGCTGCGTTCACATGCGCATCAACTTCGACCTTCACTCGGCTTCCGGCATCGCCGATTACCGCGCCTTCCTCGACGAAGCCGCCGACCTGGTGCTTTCGCTCGGCGGGTCTTTGTCCGGAGAACACGGGGATGGCCAGGCGCGCGGGGCACTGCTTCCCAAGATGTTCGGGCCGCGCTTGATGGACGCATTCCGCCGCTTCAAGCAGCTTTGGGACCCGGAGAACCGCATGAACCCGGGCAAGCTGATAGACGCCTATCAGCCGACCGAGACTCTCCGCGCCGGCGAGGGCTACCGCTCCGCCCGACCCCCTACGCACTTTTCCTTCCACAAGGACGGCGGCTCCTTCGGCGAGGCGACCCTGCGCTGCGTGGGCGTGGGGGCCTGCCGTAAGGAAACAGCGGGCGTCATGTGCCCTTCGTTCATGGTCTCGGGCGAGGAGCGACACTCCACCCGCGGCCGCGCCCACCTGCTGTGGGAGCTGATGCAGGGCGATGTGCTGGGAGAAGGTTGGGCCAATGGGGATGTCAAAGAAGCGCTCGATGGCTGCCTGAGCTGCAAGGCCTGCAAAACCGAGTGCCCGGTCAACGTCGACGTCGCGACCTATAAGGCGGAGTTCCTGGCGCAGTACCACCGCACGCGCCCGCACGCGCTGCGGGACCACGTCTTCGGGCGCATGGACCGGGTCGCCCGTTGGGCTTCGCTCGCCCCGGCGCTGGCCAACGCCGGGCTGAAGCTCCCGGGCGCGCGGGCGCTCACCGGACGGCTCCTCGGCCTCGCACCTGAGCGCACCCTGCCCCGGTTCGCCGCGCGACCCTTTACGCGGACTCTGCACCTCGATGAAAAAAAGAGGGGTCATCCTGAGCGAAGCGGCCGCTCCTCCAACCAAAAAGGGGGTCATCCTGAGCAAAGCGAAGGATCTGCTTTTCCCTCGGCCGCGCGCGAAAAGCAGATCCTTCGTCGCCTTGCTCCTCAGGAGGACACCTTCTTGGGAGCAAACAGTGAGAGCGGCGAAGCCGTCGAGCAAGGGCTTAAATTGGTCCTCCTCTGGCCCGACACCTGGAACAACTATTTCCACCCGCAAGCCCTCCACGCGGCCGCGGCTGTGTTCGCCGATGCCGGGGTGCAGGCATGGACGCCAAAAGAGCACGTCTGCTGCGGCCGCCCGCTCTATGACTTCGGCATGCTCGACCAAGCGCGGGCCTACCTGCGGACGATCCTGAACCGGTTCGCCCCCGCCATCGACGCGGGGCGGTTGTTCGTCTTCCTCGAGCCGTCCTGCGCGAGCGTCTTCCGCGACGAACTCCTCAACTTCTTCCCCGAGGACGCCCGCGCCCGCGCGCTCGCCGCGCAAACCCGCCTCTTCGCCGACGCCCTCCGGGAGCTCGCGCCCGCCTGGCAGCCGGGCCGGGTGGCTGAAACGGCGGTGCTTCACGGCCACTGCCATCACCGAGCGTTGGGCAATCTTTCGGCTGAACTCACATATCTGGAGCAAGCCTGCGGGGAGGTCCGCGCTCCCGACTCCGGCTGCTGCGGCATGGCCGGTCCGTGGGGGTTGGAGCAGGAGCACTATGCCTGGTCGCAGGCGCTTGGCGAGCGTGTGCTCTTCCCGGCGGTCCGCCGCGCCCCGGCCGAGGCCCTGGTCGTTTCCGGCGGCTTTTCCTGCCGCGAGCAGATCCGGCAAGGCACGGGCCGCCCGGCGCTCCACCTGGCGGAAGTGTTCGCGCGTGGACTGGCGGCATCTTAGGGACTATGGCCCTCCTCGACGCCGCCCTTCCGTTTGTCACTAACCGCCTCCCCAAGGTGATCGACGCGCGCACCCACGGCGCGGTCGACTACGCCCACGGCGCATTTTTCCTCGGCATGGCGCTCGTCTGCCGCAAATCCAACCCGAAAGCAGCCGCGGCCGCGCTCGGCACGGGCGCGTTCATCCTGGGCGGCGCGCTCTTGACCGACTACCCTCTCGGCGCGAAAAAAATC
>CAXTUV010000261.1:0-5063 GCA_964247445.1 uncultured Acidobacteriaceae bacterium
CGCGCCTTGTTCGCGCGCACCCGGGACGGCCTCGCGGCGATCGGCGAACGCGCCCGCTTCGTGGATGCTGCCCTCACCGAGCTTTGGCCCGCGCCTGAAGGGATCGCGGTGTTCGCCCTCGGCGGATACGGCCGCCGGGAGCTGTTTCCGTTTTCCGACATCGATCTCTTGTTCCTGTGTGCCGGGGACGCGGCGGAGCGGGACGCCCACGAAGCTATCCGCGCCCTGACCCAAAGCTTGTGGGACGCCGGATGGCGCGTGAGCCCGGCCACCCGCACGGCCAAGGAATGCGAACGGCTCGACCCTGCCCAAGCCCTCGAGTTCGCGATTTCGCTGCTGGACTGCCGTCAGCTTGCCGGGGATGGCCCGCTCGCGGCGCGCTTTGAGTCGGAAATCCTGCCCGGCGTGCTCGAGCGCGAAGGCAACAAGCTGCAGGCTCACCTGGCCGATGCCGCCCGAGCGCGCCACGGACGGTTTTCCGACACCATCTTTCACCTGGAGCCCAATATCAAGGAGTGCCCCGGCGGCTTGCGCGATGCGCACCTCAACCACTGGTTCGGCCTGCTGCGGGCCGCCGCAGCCGGTCCGGATGCGGCACCGGATGGGGGAGACCTACGCGCCGCCTTTGAGTTCCTCGCGGCCGCGCGCTGTTTTCTCCATTTCCGCAACAACCGCGATGAAAACGTGCTGGACTGGGGCGCGCAGGACGAGGCCGCCGCCCAAAGCATCGGGCTCGAAACCACGGGCTCGGCCGACCCCGCCTACTGGATGCGCACCTACTACCGGCACGCCCGCGCGATCCATCGCCGCGCGCGTCTGCTGCTGGACGGCGCACCCTCGACCGAGCGCAAGCCGCTGCTGCGAAGCATGCGCCGCAAGCGCACGGCGATCCCCGGCACACAGTTCACCGTCGAGGACGGCCGCATCGGGTGCGATGCCGGGCCGCTTACTGATGCCGACGCGCTCTTGCGGGTGTTCGCGTACATCGCCCGGTTCGGCGCGCGCTTTACGGAAGACGCGGAAACGCGGATCAGCGAATCGATTCCGGCGCTTGCCGTCCAAGTTCCGGAAGGGCCGTATCTGTGGAACTTTCTCCGCGACATCCTGCTCGGCCCCTATGCCGCGGACGCGCTGCGCTCCATGCATGCCTTGGGCCTCCTGGAGCTGATCCTGCCCGAGTTCCACGGCATCGACGCGCTCGTCATTCGCGACGCCTATCACCGCTACACGGTCGATGAGCACACATTTTTGGTGATCGAGAATGTCCATGCTCTCCGTACACCACGCCGCGACTGGGAAAAGCAGTTCTCCACCTTGCTGCCCGAGATTGAGCGCATGGACCTGTTTCTCCTGGCGCTGCTGCTGCACGACACGGGCAAGGGGCGGCGCACGGGGGACCATGCCCGCGAGTCAATCGAGCTGGCGGAGGGCATTTTCGCCCGGCTGGAGTTCGATCTGGAAGAGCGGGACGCGATTCGCCGGCTGATCCGCAACCACCTGGAAATGTCATACGCGCTGCGCCGGGATGTATTCGCGCCCGAAACCGTGCGCGCCTTTGCGGAGCACGCGGCAAGCCAGCAGCAGTTGAAGATGTTGACGCTGCTCACTTTCGCGGATATTCAGGCCGTCCATCCGGACGCCCTGACCCCGTGGAAGGCTGAGAATATCTGGCAGTTGTATATCGCGACCGCGAATTACCTGGACCGCTCGGTGGATGAGGCACGCTATCACGCCGATGCCGACCCGGTGGTGCTCGCGCGCATCCTTTCCCGGGTGGGCGGACGGGGGGAGGTCGGCGATGCGAGCTTCGAGCGGCTGCGCGCGTTTTTGGAAGGCATGCCGCAGCGCTACCTGCAAACGCGGCTGCCCAACCAGATCAGTGAGCACTTCATGCTTTCACTCGCGCTGCCGCAAGAGCCCATTCAGCTGCTGTTCCGTCTCCACGCCCGCTTTAATGAGCTCACGCTTGTGACCCGTGACCGCCCCATGCTGTTCGCCGACATGGCCGGAGCGCTTGCAGCCTGGGGCATGAATATCGTGAAGGCCGACGCATTTTCAAATGCTTCCGGGCTGATCCTGGACTCGTTTCTGTTTACCGACCCGTTCCGAACATTGGAGCTGAACCCGGGCGAGCACGAGCGGTTCTTGGCAAGCGTTCGAGCGGCGCTTACCGGCGAAACCCCGGTCGACGCGATGCTCAATGCGCGGCGTCGCGCCCCGCGCGGCACAGCGCCCGCGCTCCGCACTGTGGTTCGCCCGCACTGGAGCTTTGACGATGCGAGTTCCTCGCACAGCACGCTGTTGCAGGTCGTCACCCGGGACACGCCGGGGCTGCTGCGCACTTTAGCCGCCGTGCTTGCCGCCAGCGGCGCGAATATTGAAGTGGCCCTGGTCGATACCGAAGGCGAGGTCGCGGTGGATGTGTTCTACCTGACGAGCCGCGCGGGCAAGTTATCAAAGGAAGACAAGGCCGACATTGAGGAGAAGCTGACCGCCGCGCTCGCGGAGCCGACCGCGGTCGGCGCTTAGGGAGGGCTTGGGTTCCAGTAAGATCACCCGCAATCAATGCCGACGCAAAGAAACGCGCTCATGATGAGCGCGTTTCCACCCTGCATTTCCTCCTGCGGCAGCTGGATCGAACTCAGCTGAACGGCAAGGAGGTCGAGGGTTGAAGCACATCGCGTTTGGCTTGGAGACACCGGTGCTTGCCGAGCATCTCGCGCCCTTGCTGGGCACCCGCCGCAAGCCCCAACAGCTTGGAGCACCGCGGGCAGAAAACGGTTTTGGTTGAGGGATGGAGGTTAGGACCGACTTGAAACAAGGGACGTGCATGCGTGGTAGTAATCATGGCGCACACTCTCCGGGCTTCTGCTGCGATCACCCAGTCTCGTTTGAATCACGAGGGTAACGAGTCCGGGCCAATATGTTACGAAAGCATACTTGACAAGAGGGGATGCGTGCAATAGGAAAGCACGTTGCCTCCCAGAACGGTATGGCAGCACACGTGCACCGCGTGGAACTCGCTTCATCGGCGACAGAACTGTTACACACGAAGGCATGAAGGCGCTGCTAGGCTCGGTTTCAGCAACAGGAAATTGAAGGAGTTTTCTCCCCGATGCCAGTCGATACACCGTTGAAAGAGCAGCAGACACCAACCGTACACACCCGTCCCCGCGCCGAAAAGCCCGCGCAAACTCCGCAGCTGGGCCGCGCACGGCAGGGCGGGTCATTTTCCTGGCTCACCGGCGGGGTGATGATCATCTTCCACATCCTTGCGCTCGCGGCCTTGTTTTTCTTCACTTGGCGGGGGCTCGCCGTCGCCGTAGTTCTGTATGTGGTCAGCATCAACCTGGGCATCGGGATGTGCTATCACCGGCTGCTGACCCACCGGGGCTACAAGGTGCCGCACTGGGTGGAATACTTCTTGGCCGTTTGCGCCACGCTCGCGCTTGAGGGCGGGCCGATCTTCTGGGTCGCCACCCACCGCATTCCCCATCCGCTTTCTGACCACGAGGGCGACCCGCACTCACCCAAGGACGGAACGTTTTGGGCGCACATGGGCTGGATCATGACCGGCGAGCAGCTCCATGCGCAAACCGCCATGCTGAGCCGCTACGCGCCCGACCTGAGCCGCAACCGCTTTCACGTCCTGCTTTCGAAATACCATTGGGTTCCGCTCACCACCGTGGGCCTGTGCCTGCTTGCCTGGGGCGGCTGGCCTCTTGTGTTGTGGGGCATCTTCCTGCGCGTGACGCTCGGCCTCCATGCGACCTGGCTTGTGAACTCGGCAACGCACATGTGGGGTTCGCGCCGGTTTGAAACCCGCGATGAGTCGCGCAACAACTGGTGGGTGGCGCTGCTGACGGGCGGCGAAGGCTGGCACAACAACCACCACGCGCACCCGGTTTCGGCTCGGCACGGGCTCAAGTGGTACGAGTTCGATCCTAACTACTACGGCATCTGGCTGCTTAAGAAGCTGGGGCTGGCACGCGACATTAAAATCGCGAACTGGGATCCCGCGAACCCGAAGCCTTCGGGCTCGGCATGAGCCTTGCTTCCAAACTGAGCCCGCGCTTCTATACTGAGCGCGGGCTTTTCCGTTGCTGAGACCGCCATGCGCTTGAACCGCCGCCGACCCGCTATTGTTTTGTCCATCCTGCTCGGCATCTGCCTGGTTGCGCTCGCGGTGACGCTGAACGTCGGGTGGATTGTGCTGAACTGGCGCGAACTGCTGCCGCTGGTTTTAGGCATCCCGGTCACGCTGCTGCTGATCGCGGGCGTGATCCTCAACACAATTTTTTTGGTGCGCGAGGTACGGCGGAATGAGCGGCAGGACTCGTTTCTGAACGCGGTGACGCACGAGCTGAAAACCCCGATCGCCTCACTCCGGCTTTACCTGGAAACGCTTCAACGCAGGCCGGTACCCGAGGAGAAGCGGCAGGAGTTTTACCGCATCATGCTCCAGGACACCGAGCGTCTTTTAGGCACAGTCGAGCAGGTGTTGAAAGCGGGTGAGATTGTGCAGCGGGAGCGCACGCTGGTCTTTGAGGCGGTGGATCTCCATGCGCTGGCCGAGGAAGCCGTGGCCCGCGCGCGGGAGCGCAACCACCTGGGCACGGACGCTCTGTTTCTGACCTCGGAACCGGCCCCGCTGCTGATCAACGGCAGCCGCGACGAGCTGCTGACCGCGCTCGGCAATCTCTTGAGCAACGCCGTGAAATACTCGCCGGCCGGCGCGCCGATTACCGTGCGCGTGTTTCTGGACGAAACAGACGCGGCCTGCGTGGAGGTGCGCGACGTGGGCATCGGCATCTCAGCCGCGCACCTCAAGCGCATTTTTGGGCGCTTTTACCGCGTGCCGCTGCCGGACGTACTGCGCCGGCAAGGGACCGGGCTGGGATTGTTCCTGGTGCGTTCCATCGCGCGCGAGCACGGGGGCAGCGTGTCCGCCGCGAGTAAGGGTGAAGGCCAGGGCGCGACGTTTACGCTCCGCCTACCCCGCTTGTCGGAGCCCCTGCCGGCGAGAACGCGGGACGTCCCACCGAAGCCGGCCCGCGCATGAG
>CAXTUV010000262.1:0-5040 GCA_964247445.1 uncultured Acidobacteriaceae bacterium
ATATGCTTGAAGAGCGCTGGGGCGTGTCGGCGGCTGCCGCTGCCCCGGTGATGATGGCCGGCGGCGGCGCGGGTGCGCCGGCGGAAGCAGCGGTTGAGCAGACTGAGTTCACGGTCATCCTCAAGGATGCGGGCGCGAATAAGATCAACACCATCAAGGCAGTCCGCGAGGTCACTTCGCTCGGCTTGAAGGAAGCCAAGGATTTGGTCGATGGCGCGCCGAAGCCGCTCAAGGAGAACATCTCCAAAGAGGATGCCGAGGCGATCCGCAAGAAGTTCGACGGCGTGGCTACCGTGGAAGTTAAGTAGTTCCGCTCAAACGCTTTACACGAAGAAGGCCCCGGGTGCGCCAACCCCGGAGCCTTTTTCTGTTTGCAATGGTTACAAAAGTGCAGTACACTCTTCTTTGTGTCCCAGCACCCCGAGCCTACGCTTGGTTTCTCGTTCCAGCCTGACAACCTTGTAAACCGAATCCGCAGCCATTGCAAGCGGATGTATATCGTCGTCCCTACGGGAGTCCGCGCAAGCGGATCGGATCTTTAACACAGCCTTTTCGGCTTGCGGCCTTTCAGCGGGCGGCAGGCCTTTGCGCGTTCCGGGTTTTCGCCCTAAAAAAACTCCGGAACTGACGATACGAAGCCACCATACGTCGAAACAGTTGCCCTTGGCAACCGGCGTGCGGGCAGGTTTGGACCCAGGCGGCATCCCCCTGAGCGAGGCAGGGGGATGCAGGCAGCGCCCGGGCGAAGTGCAGCAGAAGCGCGGGCCGCGGCATCTCCGGGCAGCCCGTCACCTCTCGCGTCCCCGGGGACGATGAACAGGAGCCACAGATGCCGAACGAGACCCGCGCGCTACGCAGCCGACTCGATTTCTCCAAGATTCCAACGCCCATCCAGATTCCCAACCTGATCGAGGTGCAGCGCCGGAGCTACGAGCGCTTCCTTCAGATGGACAAGCTGCCGTCGGAACGCGACGACAACGGCCTCCATTCGGTATTTACGTCCGTGTTTCCGATTACGGACTTCCGTAACATTTCGCAGCTGGACTTCGTGGACTTTTCGATCGGCAATTGGGAGTGCAAGTGCGGCCACCTCAAGGGCCTGCACCATCTCCGGACGGCCTGCCACAACTGCGGCAACATGGTCATCACCGACCCGTTCCACCCGGGCGATGTGCTGTGCCACAAGTGAGTCACCTATAACAAGAACACCCCGGATTTCTGCAACAAGTGCGGCGACCCCGTGGGCTTGCAGCTCAAGTACGACCAAGCAGAGTGCGAAGAGCGGGGCATGACCTATTCCGCGCCGCTCAAGGTGACGGTCCGCTTAACCATCTACGACAAGGACCCGGATACGGGTGAGAAGTCCGTGCGCGACATCAAGGAGCAGGAAGTATTTTTCGGCGATATCCCGTTGATGACCGAGAACGGCACCTTTATCGTCAACGGAACCGAGCGCGTTATCGTGTCGCAGCTCCACCGCTCGCCCGGCGTGTTCTTTGAGACCGCGAATAACCGCACCTACTTTCTGGGCAAGATCATCCCCTACCGCGGGTCGTGGGTGGAGTTCGAGTACGACCAGAAAAATACGCTCTATGTCCGCATCGACCGCAAGCGCAAATTCCTGGGCACCATCTTCCTGCGCGCGCTTGGCCTGCGCACCGACGAGCAGATTCTGCGGGCGTTTTACACCGTCGACACGCTCAAGATGCGCGACGGCAAGATGTTCTGGACGCTTCCGGCGGAAGGTCCGACCAACCTGCTGGGCGTGAAGCCGTCCGCGGCTGTGTCTGTGAATGGTTCGGAGATCGTCCCGGCGGGCCGCAAGATTTCCCCGTCAATCCTCAAAAACCTGCGCGCCGCGGGCGTGGAGGAGATTGAGGTCGAAGCGGTGGACGTGGATGGCGCGATGCTGGCAGCGGACGCGCTCGACACGGAGACCGGTGAGGTGTTCCTCGAGGCGAACCTGGAGCTCACCCCGGACAAGCTGCACAAGATCGTCCAAGCCGGCATCGCGGAGGTCCAGGTCTTCTTCCCCGAGAAGGATGACGTGGGCAACATGATCACGAACACGCTGCGCCGCGACTCGGTCCGCAAGCCCGAGGAAGCGCTGATCGACAGCTACCGCAAGCTGCGCCCGGGTGACCCGCCGACCCTGGATACGGCGACCGCGCTGTTCGAGGGCATGTTCTTTGACCCACGCAAGTACGACTTTTCGCGCGTGGGCCGTTTGAAGTTCAACATCAAGCTGTATGAGAACCAGGACGCGACCTCGCTCGACCACCGCACCCTGACCCCGGACGACTTTTACGCGACCATCCGGTACCTGCTGAAGCTGCGCAAGAACATCGGCGCGGTCGACGACATCGATCACCTCGGCAACCGC
Organism: uncultured Acidobacteriaceae bacterium; assembly: GCA_964247445.1. GTDB lineage: Bacteria > Acidobacteriota > Terriglobia > Terriglobales > Acidobacteriaceae > EB88. Next base: position 2,384 of record CAXTUV010000262.1, read on the forward strand.
CGGGTGCGCGCGGTCGGCGAGCTGATGGAAAACCAGTTCCGCATCGGGCTTGTACGCATGGAGCGCGCCATCAAGGAAAAGATGAGCGTGTACCAGGAGATGTCGACCGCGATGCCGCACGACCTGATCAACGCGAAGCCGGTCATGGCGGCTATCCGCGAGTTCTTCGGGTCCTCGCAGCTGTCGCAGTTCATGGATCAGACCAATCCCCTGTCCGAGATCACCCACAAGCGGCGCTTGTCGGCGCTTGGACCGGGCGGGTTGAGCCGCGAGCGCGCGGGCTTCGAGGTTCGCGACGTCCACCCGACGCACTACGGCCGCATCTGCCCGATCGAGACGCCGGAAGGCCCGAACATCGGGCTGATCTCGTCGCTCTCCTGCTTCGCGCGCATCAACGAGTACGGCTTTATCGAATCGCCGTACCGCCGTGTGCGCGGGGCGCAGCTGCTCGATTACGTGCAGGTCACCAATGCAGGCGAAAGCGGCCTACGGGTCGGCGATCACCTGGAAAAGACCGAGGCGATCGCCCGCAACGAGGCGCTGCAGGCGGAAGGCAAGCGGACGATTGAGTACGATCCGTTCTCCTTTTATCTGTCGGCCTGGGAAGAAGACCGGCACACCATCGCGCAGGCCAATGTGGAGCTCGACGAGGAGCTGCGCATCACGGCCGAGCTGGTAAACGCGCGCCGTCAGGGCAACTTTGTCCTGGTCTCCCGCGACGAGATCGACTACGTCGATGTGTCGCCGAAGCAGCTGGTGTCCGTCGCCGCCTCGCTCGTACCGTTCCTGGAGCACGATGACGCGAACCGCGCGCTGATGGGCGCGAACATGCAGCGGCAATCCGTGCCCCTCTTGGTCGCCGAAGCCCCGTTCGTCGGCACCGGCATGGAAGGCGTGACGGCGCGCGACTCGGGCGCGGTCATCTCGGCCCGGCGCAACGGTGTGGTGGACTCGGTTGACTCCGAGCGCATCATCATCCGCGTGGAAGGCGAACACCACCCCACGCAGCTCTCGCGCGAGGTCGGCTTCGACATCTACCAGCTCACCAAATTCAAGCGGTCCAACCAGAACACCTGCATCAACCAGAAGCCGATGGTCCGCAAGGGCGACCGGGTAATCAAGGGGCAGGTGATCGCGGACGGGCCGTGCACGGAGCAGGGCGAGCTCGGGCTGGGCCGGAACGTGCTGGTCGCGTTCATGCCGTGGCGCGGGTACAACTTCGAGGACGCGATCTTGATCTCGGAAAAGCTGGTCCGCGAGGACTACTACACCTCGGTCCACATCGAGGAGTTCGAGATTGAGGCGCGGGACACGAAGCTGGGGCCGGAAGAGATTACCCGCGACATCCCCAACGTTTCCGAGCACGCGCTGCGCGACCTGGACGAGTCGGGCGTGATCCGGATCGGCGCCAAGATCCGGCACAACGACATCCTGGTCGGCAAGGTGACGCCCAAGGGTGAAACCCAGCTGACGCCGGAAGAAAAGCTGCTGCGCGCGATCTTCGGCGAAAAGGCCGGCGATGTGCGCGACGCCTCGCTCACCTGCCCCCCGGGCATCGAGGGCACGGTGGTCGACGTCCGGATTTTCTCCCGCAAGGGCCAGGAAAAAGACGAGCGGGCGCTTCAGATCGAAGCCGAGCAGGTCGCGAAGCTCGAAAAGAACCTCGCCGATGAGATCCGCATTCTCACCGATGAGCGGCTGAAACGGCTGGAGATGATCCTGGGCGGCAAGGAAGTCCAGGCCGACCTCCACGACGAGCGGACCAACAAGCGCCTCTTGTCTAAGGGCATGATCCTCGACCGCGAAACGATCGAGCTCATTTCGACCAAAAACCTGAAGCGCATCCGCTATAACGACAAGGACCCTCGGGTGAACGAGCAGATTGACGAGATCGAGGAGATGACCTCGCGTCAGATCGATGTGCTCCGCAAGATCACCAACGACAAGATCGCGAAGCTGCAAAAGGGCGATGAGCTGTCGCCGGGCGTCATCAAGCTGGTGAAGGTGTACATCGCCATGAAGCGCAAGCTCTCGGTCGGGGACAAGATGGCGGGCCGCCACGGAAACAAGGGTGTGATCGCGCGCATCCTGCCCGAGGAGGACATGCCATACCTGCCGGACGGCCAGCCGGTCGAGATTGTGCTGAATCCGCTGGGTGTGCCTTCACGTATGAACGTGGGGCAGATCCTGGAAACGCACCTCGGTTGGGCGGCGCATGAGCTGGGCGCGCAGGTTGCGGCGCTGGTCAAGACCGCGCAGGACGCGAACGAGGTCCGGGAGGTTTTCCGGGAGAAGTTCGCGGAGACCGCGGCGTTGCGGCAATTGCTCGAGCTGGACGACGAGCAGGTGATGCGCGTCGGCAAGGGCATGCAGCGGGGCATCTGGTTCGGCACGGCGGTGTTTGACGGCGCGCGCGAAACCGAGATCAAGGCGCTGCTGAAGTCGGCGGGCCTGCCGAGCTCGGGCAAGACGGCGCTGTTCGACGGCATGACGGGCGACCAGTTCGAGCAGCCGGTCACGGTCGGCTACATCTATATGCTCAAGCTGTCGCACCTGGTCGATGACAAGATCCACGCGCGTTCGATCGGGCCGTACTCGCTCATCACCCAGCAGCCGCTGGGCGGCAAGGCGCAGTTCGGCGGGCAGCGGTTCGGCGA
>CAXTUV010000263.1:0-5034 GCA_964247445.1 uncultured Acidobacteriaceae bacterium
CGCGGAAACGCCCTCGCAGCTGCTCTTGTTCCTGCTCGCGGCCAATCTCGGCGGCCCGAGCCGCGGTATTGCGGGCCTCGGCTGCTTTATCGCCGGCCTGCTCGTGATGAACACACTGATGACTGCTTCCGCGAGTGGGCTCTTTTTGAGCTCCGCCCGCCGCCGCTGGGCGCAGGGCGCGGTCACCCTGCTCACGGCGGCCTACTCGGGTGCGATCGGAGCAATCTTTGTTTTCGGCGCGTCTGACCGGTTGCCGGCGCTGGTCCGTTAGGCTGTTTGTATGAAGTTGCGGGACAAAGCGGCGCACCTTAACGAGATCCTCCGAGAGCTCGGGAGCGTGCTGGTCGCCTACTCGGGCGGGGCTGACTCAGCATTCCTGGCCTGGGCCGCGCACCGGGTTTTGGGCGATCAAGCCCTCGCGGTCATCGCCGACTCCGCTTCCCTGCCACGCGCGGAGCTGGCGGCGGCGCTTGCCTTCGCGCGCGAGCATGGGTTCCCCGTACACACTTTAGAAACAGCCGAGCTTGCGAATCCCGACTACGCCCGCAATGATGCCCACCGCTGCTTCCACTGCAAGGACGAGCTATTTATCCGCATGGAAGCCGCTCGGGCGCGGCTCGGGTTCCGGCACCTCCTCTACGGCAGGAACCTGGATGACGGCGGGGAGTTCCGCCCCGGGCAGCGCGCCGCTAGCCTCCACGGCGCGCGCGCGCCGCTGGCTGAAGCCGGGCTCGGCAAGGCAGAGATACGCGCGCTGGCGCGGGAAGCCGGCTTGCGCGTGTGGGACAAGCCGGCCTCCGCATGCCTCGCCTCGCGGATTGAGTACGGGCGCGCCGTGACCGCGGAAAACCTCGCGCAAGTCGAGCAGGCCGAGGCCGCGCTCCACGCGCTCGGCTTCCCCCAGGTCCGCGTACGCCACCACGGCGAGCTGGCGCGGGTCGAGATTGCCCGCGAGGACCTGCCCCGGGCTTTGTCACTTGCTGATTTTGACCGCATCGCAAACGGGGTGCGCGCGGCCGGCTTCCGCTATGTCGCGCTCGATATGGAAGGTTACCGCTCGGGCTCGATGAACGCCGTGCTGCGCGTGGACGAGATCGCGGCGGCCCGCTGAAAGGCTTATGAGAATCGCATATTTGGACTGCTTCGCCGGCATCTCTGGCGATATGTTGTTGGGCGCGCTCGCGGGCGCGGGGGTGCCGCTCGCGGTGATGGGCGAGGCAGTGGCGTCGCTTGGGCTCGGTGCTTCGTTGGAGGCTGAAACCGTGGACCGGAGCGGGATTTCCTCGCTCAAGGTGCATGTACTCGAAGATGGGAAAGCCGCGGACGGCGGTCTGCCCGAGGACAAGCCGCAAACAAATCACTCTCACGCGGAAGCGCACAGCCATGCGCACGTCGGGCACACGCATGAGACTCACTGGCACGGCCAGGCCGAGGCCGCGCACAGCACCCCCGCCGCGCACAGCCACGCCCACGCGAAAGCGCATAGCCACTCCCATACGGAAGCCCATAGCCAAGCGGAGTCCGGCCAAAGCCATGCGCCGCATGCGCACGGGCGCTCGCTGTCGGCGATCCGCGAGCTCATCCGCAGCGCCTCGCTCGCGGCTGGCGTGAAGCGCCGCGCGATCGAGGCATTCGAGCTTCTCGGCATGTCCGAAGCCAAGATCCACAACGTCCCGGTCGAGCGCATTCATTTCCACGAGGTCGGTGCTGTCGACGCGATCGCGGACATCGTCGGTGCGTGCGCGGGGATTGAGCACCTCGGCGCGGTCGTGTGGCATGCCTCGCCGGTGAACGTGGGCAGCGGCATGGTGCAATGCGCGCATGGGACATTTCCCGTTCCCGCGCCCGCCACGGCCGACCTTTTGCGCGGCATCCCGACCTACGCGGCGCATGTGGAGAAGGAGTTGGTGACTCCGACGGGCGCGGCGCTGCTTCGGATGCTCGCGCCGCGCTTCGGTCCGCAGCCCCCCATGGAGGCGACGAGCATCGGCTACGGCGCGGGCTCGCGCAATCCTCCCGGCTTCCCCAACGTGCTGCGGCTCACCATGGGCACCAGCAGCGCGAGCGCCCGAGAGACCGTGACCGTGCTGGAAGCCGCGCTCGACGACGCGTCCCCGCAGCTGATAGCCTACGCCGCCGAGCAGGCGCTCGCGCAGGGTGCCCTGGACGTGATGCTCACCCCGGTGGTGATGAAGAAAGGCCGTCCGGGCACGCTCATGACGGTATTGACCCGCCCGGGTGACGCGGACGCGCTCGCGGCTCTGCTGCTGAAGGAAACCACGACGCTTGGCCTGCGCCGGCGCACCGAAGAACGGCAGGTGCTCGACCGTGAGCATGTCACGGTCGCCACCGAGTACGGCCCGGTGCGCGTCAAGGTCGGCTCGCTCGACGGCGAGCGTCTGAACGCGGCAGCTGAGTACGAGGACTGCCGGGCCGCCGCCGCGCGCAACGGGGCGGCTCTCAAGGAAGTGCAGCGGGCGGCACTGGCTGGGCTTGGGCGCGGCTGAGAACCCATCGAGCGCCGCGCAGTTTGTCGGAAGGGCTACTAGGATGGCAACCACAACACGGATGACCGAACTCGCGGGTTGGGGTGCGAACCTCCGCGCGCCCTGTGCTCTGGTGGAGCCGCCGACAGCTTCCGCGGTCGCGCCGCTGCTGGACCGTGCCGGAACGGTCGCGCGCGGGCTGGGACGCTCCTATGGCGATTGCGCTCTCTACGCCGGCGGCCAGGTGCTCGGCACCACCCGCATGGACCACTTTCTTGCCTTTAATGAGGCGAAGGGCACCCTGACCTGCGAAGCAGGCGTGAGCCTGGAAAGCATCATCGAGACCTTTACGCCCCGGGGCTGGTTTCCCATGATCACCCCCGGCACAAAGTACGTGACCGTCGGTGGGTGCATTGCAAACGACATCCACGGCAAGGCGCATCACGCGCAGGGTTCATTCGTAAACTGCGTAGAGTCCATGAGGGTCCTGCTTGCAAGCGGCGAGGTGGTCACGGCGAGCCGGAGTGAGCACCCGGACCTATTTTGGGCGACCTTCGGCGGCGTGGGCCTGCTCGGCTTCGTGCTGACAGCGACTTTTCGCTTGCGCCGCATCGAGACGGCCTACTTTCGAGAGAAGTCCATCCGCGTCGACAACCTCGAAGAAATGCTTCTCGCGCTGGATGAGCAGGACCACATCTTCCCGTACTCGGTGGCGACGCTCGATGTGACCGCGACCGGCGCGCATCTGGGCCGGGGTGTTCTCACGGTTGGCGACCACGCTACGCTGGCCGACCTGCCGCCGAAGTTAGCGGCGCGCCCGCTGCGCACCTCCGGCCAGCCGAAAATCACCGTGCCGTTCGACTTGCCGGAGTGGACGCTGAACCCTTTGACGGTCCGCCTGATCAATGCCGCCATCCAGCAGATTCAAGCAAGCGCGCCGGCGCTCGGCCACTACGAAACATTCTTCTACCCACTCGACAAGATCGCGCGGTGGAACCGCGGGTACGGGCGGCGCGGGTTCACACAGCACCAATTTGTCATCCCGTTCGCGGACGGGCTCCGGCAGATGCGGCGGATCCTGACCGCGATTCTGTCCTCGGGCGAGATGCCGTTCTTGAATGTTCTCAAGCGCCTCGGCCCGGCGAGCGGCGGCGTGCTTTCGTTCCCACGCGAAGGCTATACATTCGCGATCGACTTCCCTGTTCGCGCCGGCACGCAAGCCTTGATCGCACGCCTGGATGCCCTGGTGATCGAGGCGGGCGGACGCATCTATCTCGGCAAGGACTCCTACACAAGCGCGGCGGCTTTCCGCGCGATGTACCCGGAGGTGGAAGGCTGGCTCGCCACGAAAGCCAAGTACGACCCTGAGCGGGTGTTTACGTCGAACCTAGGCCGCAGGCTCGGTTTGTCCTGACGGAAACCCATTCTCGGGAGCAATCCGAGCGAGCATCTTACTCACTGAGAACTGGAGGCATTATGGAGCGCAGAGACTTTCTCAGGACGGCGGCGGTTGCGGGGGTTGGCGCGGTCGCCCAGGCGCAGCAACCCTCGCCCATCACAGGCGCGGGCGGCGGACCGGCGGGCAAGCCGCAAAAGCGCCAAGAAAATCCGGCCATGCAATACCGCGAGCTCGGCACCACCGGCGAGCGCGTGTCGGCCATCGGCATGGGCGGCTTTCACATCGGCAAGACGCCCGACTCGGCCGAGAGCGTCAAGCTTGTCCGGGCAGGCATCGACCGCGGCATCACCTTCATGGACAATTGCTGGGACTACAACGAAGGCACCAGCGAGCTGCGCATGGGCGAGGCACTGCGCGACGGCTACCGCGAAAAAATCTTTCTGATGACCAAGATCGACGGCCGCACGGCGATGGAGTACAACCGGCAGCTCGAGCAGTCCCTGGCCCGTTTGCGAACTGACCAAATCGACCTGGTGCAGTTCCACGAGGTGATCCGCTACGAGGACCCGGACCGCATCTTCGCCAAGGGCGGCGCAATCGAAGCGGCAATGGCCGCGCGGCAAGCCGGCAAAATCCGCTACATCGGCTTTACCGGCCACAAGGACCCGGCGATCCACCTACGCATGTTCGAGGTCGCCAAGGCAAATAACTTCCACTTCGACACCGTGCAGATGCCGGTCAACGTGATGGATGCGCATTTCCGGTCGTTTTCAAAGCAAGTAATTCCAGTCGCGCAGGCGGCGGGCACGGGCGTGCTCGCGATGAAAACCTTCGGCGACCATTACATCCTGGACTCGGGCGTCGTGCAGCCGATCGAAGCACTGCAATGGAGCCTATCGCAGCCGGTGTCGGTCGTGATCACGGGTATCGATTCCATGCCGATCCTCGATCAGGCATTCGTCGCTGTTAAAGATTTCCAGCCCATGCCGGCCGCGCAGCAAGCGGCTCTGCTCCAGCGGACCGAGCAGCTCGCCATGACCGGGAGCACAGAGTTATTTAAGACCTCGCAGCACTACGACGGCACAGCGGGCAATCCGAAGTGGCTGGGGTAGGAGGGAGGGTACAGGGTCTAGGGGGTTAGGGTTGGAG
>CAXTUV010000264.1:0-2784 GCA_964247445.1 uncultured Acidobacteriaceae bacterium
AACGTTGTGAATGTTTCAAGCGATCTCGGCTCGATCACGGGCAATGCCGACCCGCACTGGAAATATGCCAAGGTTAAGTTCCTGGGCTACTCAGCCTCGAAAGCCGCGCTGAACATGCTGACCGCCCAGCTTGCGATGGAGCTGCGTGAGGAGGGTATCAAGGTCAACAGCAGCAACCCCGGCTTTACGAAAACCGACTTCAACAACCACCACGGCACGCAAACGGTCGAGGAAGGCGCGGCGGAAACGGTGCGCTTGGCGCTGCTGGGAGCGGACGGGCCGACCGGCGGGTACTTTGAAACCGCGGGGCCGCTGGCTTGGTAAGCGGCTTCAAGCTTGGGTGAGGGTGCGCGGTACAGCAGGCAGCTCCGCCGCCAGCCCGCGCCGCCCCAGCTCCGCTTCCAGCGCCTCCGCCGTGGTGAACTGGATCGCTTGCATCCCGACTGCTTCGGCCGCGGCGATGTTTTCCGGCTTGTCGTCTAGAAACAGCGCCCGTTCCGGAGCGACCCCGAGCTTCTCGCAGGTGTGGCGATAGATGGCCGGGTCGGGTTTCGCCATCCGTAGCTCGCAGGACCAGGTGTGGTGGTCGAAGCGGCCCAGCCAGCCGAACTCCTGGCGCATGTAGCACAAGAGCTCCTCGCCCATGTTCGACAGGATGGCCGTGCGCAGCCCGGCGTCCTGCACCGCGGCCACCCAGCGGATCATGGGCTCGTTGAGCGTCGACCACATCACGACGTCATGCTCGATCAGGCGCGCAATCTCGACCGGCGTCAGAGCAAGCCCGGCGTCGCGGGAGATCGCCTCCCAAAAGGTGCGCCCGTTCAGCTCGCCCAGGTCGTAGCGGTGCCGGTAGCGCCAGTAGTGCTCGTCAAACGTCCGGTCGTCGAGCCGGGTGATTTGCTTGAGGGCGGCGAGCGATGCCGGCTCCTGCGCGGTGCTCAGCACCATGCCGTAGTCGAAGATGACTGCTTCCAATCTCATGCGCCCATTAAAGCAGTTCTCCTTTGTGGTAGAGCCCCCCAAAGCTCCGCGGCATGGGGTTTTTCTTGACGGAAAAGCCCCGGCAAGTGGAGTGGTTTCTATCAATAGAACTGCTCCATGCGGGAGAATGAAGGATGTTCTCCGCGCGCACGGGTTGGGACCGGGAAGAGCCAGCTTTGGCGCGGGCCGTCCGGCTTCGACCCTGTTCAGGGGCGCTTATTGACCTGACCGCGTCAAACCCGACGCGCTGCGGGCTGGGGTTCGCGCCGGACGCGCTGCTCGCCCCGCTCCGGGCTTCGGCGGTAGCCGCGTATGACCCGCTGCCGTTCGGGCCGTTGGCGGCCCGCGAGGCGGTCGCGGCTTATTACCAAGCGCCGGTCAGCCCCGCGCAGGTGTGCCTGACGGCGAGCACCAGCGAGGCGTACAGCTTCCTGTTCCGCCTGCTGTGCGACCCGGGCGACGAGGTCCTGATCGCCACCCCCAGCTACCCGCTGTTCGAGCACCTGAGCGCGCTTAACGATGTCCGGCTCATCCCGTACCCGCTTTTTTACGATCACGGCTGGCAGATCGAGCCCGGCGGCGTGGAGGCGCGCATCGGCTCGAAAACTCGCGCGATTGTGCTGGTACATCCGAACAATCCCACAGGGCACTTCGTCAGCGATGCCGAGCGGGCAGGGCTCGAAGAGCTTTGCGTGCGGCACGGCTTGGCGCTGATCGTGGATGAGGTGTTTCTCGATTACCCCTGGGAGCCCGGCACGCTCGCGCGCAGCTTTGCCAAGGGGCCGCATCCGGCGCTGACCTTTGTCCTGAGCGGGTTGAGCAAGGTGTGCGCGCTGCCGCAGATGAAGCTGGGGTGGTGCGCGGTATTCGGGCCGGAAACGGCGCGCAGGGAGGCGCTGGCCCGGTTGGAAATTATTGCCGATGCGTTCCTGTCGGTATCCGCGCTGCCCGCGGCTGGCGCGTCCACTTGGCTGGCAGGAAGGGCCGGAGTGCAAGCGGGCGTGCTCGCCCGGGTGTGCGAAAACCTTCAAGCGTTGGATGAACGAATCAGCGGCAGCACGGCAACGCGGCTTGCAGGCGAGGGCGGCTGGTACGCCGTCCTGCGCATCCCGGCGCTGGAGCCAGATGAAGCCTTTGCCATTCGGCTCCTGAAAGAGCAGGGAGTGCTGGTCCACCCGGGTTCTGCGTTCGGCTTCCCCGACCAAGGCTGGCTGGTAGTGAGCCTCCTCCCAGAGCCGAAAGCCTTTCGCGCCGGCATGGATGCCGTCGTCGCAACAGCAAATTTCCAGCTCCTTGACCCCTGACCCCTGCCTCACCCCCGCATCCCGCGCAGAAAGGGATTTCGCTCTCGTTCCGCGCCAAGCGTCGTTTCCGGCCCGTGCCCGGGCACAACCCGGGTCCATGGCGGCAAGGGCAGTAGGCGGCTTTCAATGGAGCGCAGGATTTTGCGTGCGTCCCCTCCCGGCAGGTCAGTGCGTCCGATCGAGTTTTGGAACAGGGTATCCCCGGCAAGCAGGAGCTCCTGCTCCGGAAAGTGCACGCAGATGCTCCCTTCGGTGTGGCCGGGGGTGTGCAGGACCTCGCCGCGCAGGCTCGGGAGGCCGACATACAGCCCATCGAGCGCGTCCTGGTCGGGCGGGGCGGTCGGCGGCGCTTCGATGCCCAGCCAGCCGGCTTGCAGCTCCATCATGGCGAGCAGGGGCAGGTCGGCCTGGTGCATCAGGATAGGCGCGCCGGACACCGGCTGAAGGATCAGCGCGCCGCCGACGGTGGCGTGAAGGAGGGTTGTATGTGGACACGGCG
>CAXTUV010000264.1:2794-5034 GCA_964247445.1 uncultured Acidobacteriaceae bacterium
TGCCCCAGGCCTTGCACCCGGTGCATGAGCTGCGCGGGGCAGCCCGGGCCGCGCGGCGAGCCCATGCTGAGACCGGGGTCGATGACGACCGCCTCGCCGGTTTGGGGGTCGCCCATCAGCGTGCAATTGCACCCAAGCTGCCCGACGGGGAAGGTTTCCCGGATGTAGGGGGTCATGCGGTCCCTCGCTTGCATAATAGTGGGATGGCTTTACGCAATGAATGGACGGAGTGGCACCTGACGCCGGGCGGCTGGCAGAAAGGGGCGACCCGGGTGCACGGGGTAGGCAATACCTGGACCGAGGAGCCGGAGGACCGGGTGCTTTCCTTTGTCTACAAGGAGCTTTCCGGCTCGGGCGAGGTGAAAAAGTCGCTCGAAGAAACGTGGCGGTCAAAAACCGCGCCGGACATCGACGCGCTGCTCAAGGAAAACGGGCCGCCTCCGCGCGCGCTCTAACTTTTCAGAGCGTGGACTACATGCTCCAAGGACCGCAAATGATGCAGGTCATGCCCGGCGGAGATGCTGGCAAGCGTCCATAAGGTGACAGCGCCAAGCTCGGGATGGTGGGCGGTGCGGTCGCGATCGGCCTTGCTGAGGCTTTTCAGAAAAAGCACGTTCCAGGTCCGGAAACCATTCCAGGCCTCATGCGCCTGAGCGAGCGTGTAGCCGCTATAGGCGTTGGCCCAACGGTCTTGCTCGAAAAGCTCCAGCTTGGGGTCGTCCGAGCCGTAAATCTGCCGGTAGCGCCAGCTGTAAGCGATTTCGCAGTCCGCGATGTGAGCGACAATCTCGCGAAGGTTCCACTTTTCGGGGGCGGGTTTGCGCTCTGTCTGCTCTTCGCTCAACCCTTCAAGCATCGCTTGCAGCTTCGCGGGCGACTCGGCGAGCACCTCGATCGGGTCGCGATCTTCAAGCAGCTTCAGGTAGGGCAGGGCAGGGGTGGTTTCTTCGCTCATGCCCGGCTTGGATGCCCCCTACTTCTTGTGCGGCGTAGGCTGCGTTTGCGTGGTTTTGGTGCCGGACAGAACGGAATGCGAACCGGAAGCCGTGTGCTGCATCAGGATATACAGGCCGAGGCTGGTGCACATAAACAGAATCGCCGCCCAGGTAGTCGACTTCGACAGAATATTGGAAGCCCCGCGCGGACCGAAAGCAGTCTGCGAACCCTGGCCGCCGAATGCGCTCGCGAGGTCCGCGCTCTTGCCCTGCTGGAGCAAAATGACGCCGATCAGGAAGAGGCAGAGCAGTACGTGAAGGATGGTGAGAGCGATGACCACGGGGGAGCCTCGGGGAGAAAACTTGGTGCGGAAGGGGGGACTTGAACCCCCATGCCTCTCGGCGCCACCCCCTCAAGATGGTGTGTCTGCCATTTCACCACTTCCGCTTGTGAGCCTGAGTATAGCAAATGTTGCAAAATCGGACTTGACGATAAATCCTGGTCAAGCATAAACTAGTCAAGGTAGGAGGTTGCGATGCAAGCCACCATATTGGAAGCGAAGACGCACTTGTCCGCGCTGCTGCGCAAGGCGCAGGCGGGGGAGAAAGTGATCCTGACCATGGGGCGCGAAAAAACGCCGGTGGCGGAGCTGGTGCCGATTCAGCCGTTGAAGAAGCGTCCGCTGGGGATGTTCCGTATGCCGAATTGCGAGCTTTCCCTGGACTACGATTTCACTGAACCGATGCCGGAAGAGGAGTTACGGCTTTGGGAAGGGGAAGGGCGTACGTGGGATAAGGAGAGGAAGTGAGATTCCTTATCGACACTATGTACGTTATCTGGGCCGCCGTAGAACCGACCAATCTGAATGAGTGGGAGCAGGCGCTCTTGAGCGGCTTGGAGCATGATGTGCTGGTCTCAGCCGCTACCGTGTTTGAGATCAGTCAAAAGGTGCGAAGAGGCAAGCTGGCGAAAGCGGCAAATATCGATGCCGATTTGCCTGCCAACATCGGCAAGCTCGGCTTTACGCTCCTGCCGCTTTCACCGGAAGTTATGCATCGCATGATCGCCGCACAGGCCATTCATCTGGACATAGATCTTCTTAGCACGGATCCCTCGCTCGATGCCTTCGGCGTGCGCCGGCTCGCCCCTCCGAACTAGCGTTTCAGCGCGGCGTCGATCGCCTTTTGCGCGAGCGGGGCCATGGCGGCGTACCCGGCCGCGTTCGGGTGCAGGCCGTCGTCCGAAAACTCACGCTTCAACATCTCGGAGCTGTCCTGCATCGCGGGCGTGTAGTCGAGGTAGGT
>CAXTUV010000265.1:0-5022 GCA_964247445.1 uncultured Acidobacteriaceae bacterium
GGCAACTGGCGGGTCGAATGGCGAAGGCTCGTTATGAAAACCGCTGTTTCGGATCGAAAATCGATGTAAGCTTCTCTTCTCGAGGGTAAGTACATGGTGCGGGGCGCGGCGATAGGCACTTTAATCCTCAGCGGTTTCGGCTTGCTATGGGTTAACTGGGGCGCGGAACTGCTGGCCCTCCCGAACCGCCGTATCTGGCTATCGGCTGCTGGGCTGCTTGCGTTTGCGACGGCATGCAGTGCCTTCGCGGCACTCCGCCGCGGTTCGCTCGACGGGCGCATGCCGGAAGCGCGCCGCCGGGCAGGGCGGCAGTTCGGGTGGATCAACCTTGGCCAATGGGCGGCAATCCTGATCGCAGGCCTTGTTTCACATGGAATGCACAAAGCAGAATGGTTTCCGTGGGCCGTTTCGGTCATTGTCGGCCTGCACTTTTTTCCGCTCGCGCGCATCTTTCGTCGGCCTCAGCAGGCGGCTGCCGGTTGCGCCATACTTGCCGTGGACGCCATCGCGCTCCGGTGGACGGGGCTGGAGCGGGCAGGCCTTGCGGCGCTGGGGACCGGCTGCGTTCTGCTCGGCTTCGCCGCAAGCGCCATCCCGTTCCTGTTGCGTGGCTTGAGCGACGGCGTCCCGGTGCGGTCGCGGTCCTAGCCAAATCGATGCAGCAAGCGCAGACTCTCCGGGTCAAGGCTTGCATCACCCCCGGACACTCCCGTCCTCTCCGAGGTTCCGTTAGCATCGAGATTCCGTTTACACTTCTTCGATGTGTCGAATGTAGAATTAGCGACCTTCGCGGGCCTTGGCGCGTCTGACCATGCAAGACCGTATTGGACGAACTAGCTGACAATGGCTCCCGGCGAGCGGCGGGGGCGGAAGAGGATGGATGGGGCACACGGGCGCGACAACAGATTTAAATGTATTGCAATCGCCGCGGGTGGCTGCGAGCACGCGGCGGGTATTGGAGCGGCGGCTGGCGGCGGTGCCCAAGGATTACCGGCCGACCTGCATCAGCCTGGACGCATTCGCGACACTGGAGCGGCTGTTGAGTCGGCTGTTTCCGGACGACGAGCATGGTGCGCCGGGCGCGAATGAGCTTTCGCTCGCCGCGCGGCTGGAACAACGGCGTGCGCACGGCAAGGGCAATGGCTGGCGCTATGCCGGGCTGCCGCCGGACGCTGAAGCTCTCAACAAAGGGCTGGAAAAGCTGGACTGGAGCGCGCAGCACCGGCACCGGCGCAAGTTTATTGATCTAACCGAGGACCGCGCCGATGCGCTGCTTCATCGCGTGCAGAACGGTGAGGAGAAGTGGGAAACCTTGGACGCGAGCCGCTGGTTCGAGGAAATCCTGGCCGACGCCACCGAGATTTATGTCTCGCACCCGTCCGGGATGGAGTCCATGAGCTTTGCCGGGTTCGCGGATGCCCCGGAAGGCTGGCCCGGTGACCGGCTAGGCGTCAACAACACGGAAAGCTGGGAGCCGAAAAGCAAGTTACGAGGGTAAAGCTCTACTTGCCTTCTTTCGTATCCTGTGAACACGAATATTCGTAGGAACACAATATGCGCCCGGAAACGGGCGCTGTTTTTTGCGCGGTACAAAGCAGCAGCACCCGCGTGTGCGGGCAAACGGAACGGGAAGCAGGCGCGATGACGGATGAAGAGCAGGCATACAGGGAAGCGCGGCGCGAAGGCGGTTTGCCCGGCTTAACAAGTGAAGAGCCCATGCGGCGGTACGAACTTGCCGATGAGGTCGATGCCGTGGTCATCGGGACCGGTGCCGGGGGTGCTCCGGTGCTTGCGCGTTTGGCGCGTGCCGGGCTTAAGGTGGTCGCTCTGGAAGCCGGCTCGTTTTTAGACCCTCGCGCATACGCATCCGATGAAGTTTCGCAAAGTTACCTGTACTGGCTCGACGAGCGCATCTCCGCCGGCGACACGCCGGTGGCATTCGGAAAAAACAACTCCGGCATTGGAGTCGGCGGCTCCATGCTGCACTGGGGTGCCTATGTGCCCCGTCCCGCGCCGGCTTCCTTCCACCTGCACGGCGAATGGGGTGTGGGCGTCGACTGGCCGCTCGGCTACGAAGAGCTTGTGCCGTATTACGAAGAGGTGGAGCGCTTCCTCGGCGTGTCCGGCCCCGCCGACTACCCCTGGGAGCCCGGTCGACGCTATCCGCTCGGCGCGCTGCCGCTGAACGCACCGGCCGAGTTGATGGCGCAGGGATGCGCGGCGGTCGGCATCAAGACTTCGCCCGCGCCGTTGGCTGCGGTCAGCCATGCGTATGCCGGTCCGGATGAGGACTACCCGGAGCGCGCCGCCTGCATCAATCGCGGCTACTGCCACCAGGGCTGCACCAACGGCGCGAAAGCCTCCATGGATGTCACCTACCTGCCCGCGGCGGTGCGGGCGGGCGCGGAGATCCGGGCGGAAGCTTTTGTTACCGACCTGCTCCGCGACGGCGCGGGTCACATCACGGCAGTAGTCTATGAGCAGGACGGCGAAACCCGTCGGCAACGCTGCCGGGCGGTCTTTTTGTGCGCTGGCACCGTGGAGTCGCCGCGGCTGCTGCTGCGCCTGGGCCTCGCGAACAGCTCGGATCAGGTCGGGCGCAACTTCATGGCCCACCCTTCTGCCCAAATTTGGGGCACTTTCAGCGAGGACACGCGGCCGTACAAAGGCTTCCCGGCCTCGCTCATCACGGAAGACCCCATGCGGACCCGGCATGACGGATTCGCAAGCGGCTACCTGGTCCAGAGCTACGGCATTATGCCGGTAACCTGGGCGGAGTCGGTGGCGCGCGGCCGCGGGCTTTGGGGTGCTGATTTGCAGCGCTATCTCCGCTGCTACTCCAACATCGCCGGCATGGGCATGCATGGGGATTGCCTGCCGAATCCGGAGAACCGGATCCAGCTTTCGGACGAGTTGGACGGGCGCGGTCTGCCTAAACCCAGAGTCACTTTCTCGGCGGGCGAGCATGAAGCCCGCATGATGGAGCACGCAGTCAAGCTGATGACCGATGTTTGGCAGGCGGCCGGCGCGACGGACTTGTGGACTATGAACCGGTTCGCGCACCAAATCGGGACTTGCCGGATGGGCGCGGACCCCGAAACCTCGGTTGTGGACCCGCATGGCCGCTCGCACGACATCCCGAACTTGTGGATCAGCGACAACTCGACCTTCCCGACCGCCATGCCCTCAAACCCGGCGCTGACCATCATGGCGCTGGCGCTCCGGACGGCGGATGCGTTCCTGCGAGCGCGCTAAGCAGGTTTCTTGAAGGTATGGGAGAGCAAGCTGCCGTGAAGGTGGCTTTCCGGCGGGAAAAGCCGCATGGAGATAATCTCCATGCTCCACAGCACCAGGAAAGTGCTTTGAGCTGTTTATCCTGCGCAGCGGCTTTAAGATTTCGATTGACAGGGCCTCCACGCAGGATTTCCTCTACCTTCGCAGGGCAAACCGGATTTCTGCGAAAAGTTGCGTAAACAGCGCGAAAGAGCTTTTCCGGCCTTCCGGCGGGAGTTGAAGATTCGCTCCCGCGACGCACATCCAATGGAAGTGAGGAAAACCAACGTGCCGAATATGAAGATGCTTCTATCGCTGGCGGCCCTGACCGTGCCGGCCGGCATGGTATGGGCGCAAACCCCGAACCCGAGCGCAGGTGTGGTGCCGGGCACTGTGAATTACGTGGAGGGCCAGGTGCAGGTCGACGGCAAGCCCGTGACCAAGAGTTCTGTCGGCAAGACGGCCGTGCCCCAAGGCGCGACCATCTCGACCGGCGACGGCAAAGCCGAAGTGCTGCTGACCCCCGGCGTGTTCGTCCGGCTGGGCGCGAACAGCGAAATGACCATGGTGAAGCCTGACCTGACCCGGACCGAGGTGGAGCTGGAGCGCGGCAAGGCCGATGTCGAGGTAGACCAGGTTTACAAGCAAAATGATTTGCTGGTCGACCAGGACGGGCAGAAGGTGAAATTGCTCGACAATGGGCTATACGCCTTCGATACCAACCAGGGCACCCTGCAGGTGTTCAACGGCAAGGCGAACGTCACGCCGGACGACGGTGACGGCGAGGTCGTGAAGGGTCAAACCGTCAAGGGCGGGCACGAGCTCGCGTTGAACGACCCTGAAGTGAAGCCGGCGAAGTTTAAGAAAAAGGACGCCGAGGACGGGCTCTACGACTTCTCAAACCTGCGCTCGAATTATCTGGGCGAGGCCAACACGCAGCTTGCGAACCAGTACCCAGGCGGCTTCGGCTTTTCGCCGGGCTGGGCCTGGAACTCGGGCCTGCTGGGTTACACATGGCTGCCCGGCGACGGCGCATTCCTGAGCCCGTTCGGCTACGGCTTCTACTCGCCGTTGGCCTTCTACGGCTACGGCGGCTATCCGGGCATTTACGGCAACGGGTACTCGGGCGGCACTTATAACCGAACCGGCATTGGACGTCGCGGTATCTACTCCGGGCCGGTCGGCAGAATCGGCAGCGGTTCAGGCACCGCGGCGGGCTCGGGCATCGCGGCAAGTGGGCTGCACGGCGGTGCGATCGCAGGCGGCGCGCGCGGAGGCGCAATCTCCGGCGGTGTACATGGCGGTGCTGTCGGCTCAGTAGGCGGCGCTGGACATAGCGGTGGCGGCGGCGGCCATCGCTGAAATTGAGCTTGAAGCAAAAGCCCCGGCATCACGCCGGGGCTTTTCTGTCCTACGAATCCGTTACACCCCGACTTTAACCGGTTCGGACTGTTTGTTCGCGGTGTCGGGCTTGCGGATGTCGATGCCGCCCTTGAAAAACGCTGCATGCTCAATCGAAATGCGCTGGGCCGCGACGTCGCCGGTCAGCGAACCTTCCGAGCGGATGTCCACGCGGTCGGAAGCAACCATGTTGCCGCGCACTTTGCCGAGCACAACAATCTCACGCGCGGTGATGTTAGCCGAGACCTGGCCGTTGCGGCCTACGGTCACGCGGTTGCCGGAGAGCGTGATGGTGCCCTCGATCTTGCCGTCGATGATCAGTTCGTTGGTGAACTTGATGTTTCCTTT
>CAXTUV010000266.1:0-2350 GCA_964247445.1 uncultured Acidobacteriaceae bacterium
GTATCTAGCAAAGTGAAGTAAGGCGCAAATTGCGCCTTAACATATGTCGGTGATGCCATGAACCCCTTCGGACCAGCATTGAAGTGATAGATAAGCCTCGCAGCTAAGGGTGTGAGTGGAATCCTTGAAGAGTCGCTCTCCTCCCAGTCATTGAAGGAGAATAGGGTTAGGGTGTCTAACCCCTTACAAAGCTACACCTCCAAAATCACCGGCATGATCAAAGGCCTTCGGCTTGTCTGCTTTTGGATATACCGCTTCAGGTCGATCCGGATTTTCTCCTTCATCACCCCAGGGTCGGCTTTTTCCTCGGCGCTGGAAGAGTCAAGCGTTTGCGTGATGACGCTCGCCGCTTCCTTGAGCACGGCGTTGTCCGCCGAGACAAATCCGCGCGTCACGACTTCCGGCGCGCGCTCGACCTTGCCGGTCAGCTTGTTGATTGTGATGATCGGCAGCACGATGCCGTCCTCGGACAGATTGCGGCGGTCGCGGATGATCACATCGCCGACTACATCCGAAGTTGAACCCGAGTCGATGCAGACCCTGCCCGCGGTGACCTTGCCGGTCTTCCGCGCCTTTGCCGGGGTGAGCTCCAAGATGTCGCCGTCCTCAATCAGCACCGTCTCGCCCACCACTCCCGTGGCTTTCGCGAGCTCGGCGTGCTTTTTCAGGTGGCGGAAGTCCCCGTGCACGGGGATGAAGAACTTCGGGCGCAGCAGGTTGATCAGCAGCCGCTGCTCCTCCTGCGAGGCGTGGCCGGAAACGTGAATCAGGCCCATGGTCCCGTCGTCGTAAAGAATCTCCGCCTCTCGCCGATATAGGTGATCGATGACCCGGTAGATGGCTTTCTCATTGCCGGGAATCACGCGCGAGGAAAGGAGCACTGTATCGCCGGGCGAAATGCGGGCGTGCTTATGGTTGTCAACCGCGGCGCGCGATAAGGCCGACATCGGCTCACCCTGCGTGCCGGAGATGAGCACCATCACATGCTCGGGCGAAAAGTCATTGATCTGCCCGGGATGGATGGTCAGCCCCGCCGGCAGGTTCAGATAGCCCAAATCCTGCGCGATCTCGCTCGACTCCATCATGGAACGGCCGACGATGGCAACCTTGCGGCCGTGCTTCTGCGCCAGGTCGAGCGCGATCTGCATGCGGTAGATCGAGCTTGAAAAGCAGGAGAAAAACAGCTTTTTCTTCGTTCGCTGGAACACCTCGTCCAGCCGCGGCTTTACCGCCCACTCGCTCGGCGTGTAGCCCGGCCGGTCCACATTGGTCGAGTCTTGGAGCAGCGCGAGCACGCCCTTCTGCCCGTACTCGGCAAACTTGTGGAGGTCGAAGGGCTTGCCGTCCGGCGGCGAAAGATCAATCTTGAAGTCACCCGTGTGCACGATCACGCCGACCGGGGTTTCAATCGCGAGCGCCACGCAGTCGACCAGCGAGTGCGTGACCCGGATGGGTTCAATCGTGAACGACCCGATCGTGAACTTCGCGTTGGGCGCGACCTCGATCAGCTCGGTCGCGTCCAGCATCTTGTGCTCGTCGAGCTTGCCCTCGACATAAGCCAGAGTGAATTCAGTGCCGTAAACAGGCACGTTGATCTCGGACAGAATCCAAGGCAGGCCGCCGATGTGATCCTCGTGCCCGTGCGTGAGCAGGATGCCGCGCACCAGATTCTTGTTGTCGGCCAGATACGAGATGTCGGGCACGACGATGTCAACGCCGAGCAACTCGGACTCAGGAAACATCAGGCCCGCGTCGATGACGATGATGTCGTCTTTGTAGCGAATGGCCATGCAGTTCATGCCGAACTCGCCAAGGCCGCCTAGGGGGATAAGTTTTACTGACTCTTCTGCCATCGGAATCTTTAATTCTAACAGGCGCCGAAGCGGGGTCGAGGTCTGGAGTGACAACAGCGAGAGAGCAGCCACGGCAACGGCGACACTGATCTTGATTGAAGGCTACGAACACATGCCTTTCGAGCGGGATGTGGAGTACCTCGACGGGGAGCTGATGAAGCCCACGAGGTTTGATCCGGTCGCAGGGTTGCTCGTCGTCCAGGGGCCATTCCGGTATCTAATGAGGTATGCAGGTTCCCATCGATACGTGGCCCAAGTCGGCCGACCATATGCTCGAGGTTGTGGGGTCGTTCATTTTGGCCACACACATCATTGCGCTTTTCCTGCTGGTGCTTTGGTTTGGATTAGGCAAGCCGTCCACCCTTGGCGACTTCTGGGCTCGCTTCAAAGCGGGCATGCGCGGCCAGCCCTTGCCGCAGCGCAAGCGCGGACCCATGTACGAAACGCGCATTTACGAGCCGACCGGACCGCGTTTGCCGGCCAGGGGCACCATCGAA
>CAXTUV010000266.1:2360-5021 GCA_964247445.1 uncultured Acidobacteriaceae bacterium
GGATGTCAGCGAGGCAGAAAGGCGAGCCAGGCGCGTGAATCACATCGTGCGGGCCGATGGACTTTGAGAAAATGTAAGTGAACAGCCCCGGGCCGACCAAGCCGGAAATCCCGCGCAGCGAGTGAATCGCCCCTTGCAGCTGCCCTTGCTCTGTTGGGTCGGCGTGGGCGCTCATCAGGGACTGTGAAGCCGGCCAAACAAAGCTCATGCCGTTCATCACGGGAATCCCAAGCAGAAGCAGCAGCCCTGTTTTTGACAGGCCGAACAGCGCAAAGCCGACCGCCCCGAGCGCCAGCCCGAGAAGGATGGAACCGCGTTCCCCCAACCGCTTGACGACGCGCTTGACCAGCACGCCCCCGTACAGGCCGGAAAACAATCCCACCAGCCCCAGCGACAGCCCTACCGTGCGATCGGTCCAGTGGAATCGGTAATCGGCGTACAGCACATACACATTCATGAGGGACTGCTGGGCGACATAGGCCAGCAGCAGCACGGCCGACAGCGCCAGCAGCAGGCGCGAACGCGAAAGCATCCGCAGCGAGCCGACCGGGTTGGCCCTGCGCCAGGAGAACGGGCTGCGGTTTTCGCGTTTCAAGCTTTCCGGCAGCACAAAGAGCCCGTACATACCGTTCAGCAGCGAAAGCCCGGCGGAGGCCCAAAATGGCGCGCGCGGGCTGATGTCGCCCAGCAGCCCGCCCAATGCCGGGCCCAAAACAAACCCCATGGCGAACGCCGCCGCCAGCAGGCCGAAAGCCCCGGCGCGGCGCTCGGGTGGGGTTACGTCCGAGATATAGGCCTGCGCTGTGGGCACGGATGAGGTCGTCAGGCCGGAAACGATGCGGCCCAGCAGCAGCCAGCCCACGGTCGGTGCCCAGGCCATTAAGAGGTAGTCGAAACCGAGGCCGAAATTAGAGAGCAGCACGATCGGCCGCCTGCCGAAGCGGTCGGACAGCGAACCGATCACCGGGGAAAACACAAACTGCATGCCGGCGAAAATCGTCCCGAACACGCCCAGAAGCCGCGACGCCTGCTCCGGCGTGCCGTGCATGAGGCCCTCAACCAAGCGCGGCAGCACCGGGGCGATCATGCCGAGTGCCAGCATATCGAGCGCGACCGTGAAAAAGATGAACAGTGCTGCGTTGCGGCGCGGGCCTTCTACACCGACCGCGGCAGGCGCGCGGTCAGTTGCGTCGGCGACGGCGGGGTCGGCCCCGGGCAGCTCCGTGTCCCGCGCCGGGTTCGTAGAGGGCACCATGGCTGCTGCGAGTTTACAAGGCGAGCCAGCCGGCGAGTGTTCCCAGCAGCGCCGTTGTGCCCGCAAGCCGGAGCGCCGGGCCTCGGCCAAGCTGCTTGGCAAGCGCCGCGAGCGAGTACAGGCTTACCGGGCCGAGCGTGCAGAGCAGCGCGGCGGCATACGGCAATGGAATGCCGGAGCGCAGCAAGACAAACGCGAGGCCGACGTCAAAGGCCATGGGAACAGGCAGGATGGTTCCAAGCACCGCAACCGCAGCGACGCCGGGCAAAGAAACCGGAATGTGCGTTCCGTACTGAGGAATGAGCTCCGCGGCGAGCGCGCCCAAGACCGCGGCGAGCAGCATCCAGGGCAGGGTAGCAAGCGTAATGCGGAACAGGTTGCGGGTGTAAGCCGCCCCGAACTTCCGCAGGCGGGCAGGCCAAGGGAAAGCAATCTCCGGCATGGCAATCTGTCGTTGTGGTGCGGGTTCCGGTACGAGCAAAGGCAGCAGCCCGAGCAGGGTAAGCGGCACCGCGACCCGGCTCAAGGCTAGGGGCAGCGGGAACAGTGTGAATGCCATGGCAAGGACGACGGGGTTGAACGAGGGAGAACTGAGCATCGCGGCCACTGTGAGTCTGGAACTGGCCCCGGAAAGGAGAAGGCTTTGGCCGATGGGCGTCGCGCAGTTGGTGCATACGCCCATGGGCGCGCCGGCAGCCATGCCGCACAGGATGTTCGCCGGTGCGGAAACAAACCGGCGCGGCCGCCGGACCTGCGCGAGCAGCGTCATCGCAGCCGCGCCGAATGGGATGGCGAACTCCATGCCGAAACGGTTGGTCCATAGCCAATTCACGCTCGTGCGGACGACTCGCGTCGGCAGGTTCATCTCGGGCGTGGTCGGCAGCAGAGCGTCGAAGGACAGTGCGCCCTTGGCTTGGAGCGCGGAGCCTGTGTGCAGCTTCTTCAGCAGCGAGGGGTACCGCTGCCCGCTCCAGAATGTCCCCGCGATCACGAGCAGGAGCAGCAGGCTTAGGAAGAACTCAAACGTGCGCCGGAGCGGAAGTGGTCGCGCGGAAACGGCTTGGGTGCTCATCGCGCCTGATAGTAGCGCATCGGACCTCTCTCTTGCTTCTCCAACCAAGTGGGGCATCTTACCGCGCATGACCAAGGAAGAAGCGCTGACGATGTTGGAGATGGCGGCCGAGCCGATGGAAATCTTCTCGCGCTGGCTGAAGGACGCGGAGGAAAGCGAGCCGAACGATCCGAACGCGGCGGCGCTCGCCACCGCGACCCCGGATGGGATGCCGAGCGTACGCATGGTTTTGGTCAAACGGTCCGACGCGCGCGGGTTTTGCTTTTACTCGAACGCCGAAAGCCAAAAGGGCGGCGAGCTCGCCGCCAACCCGCGGGCGGCCCTGTGCCTGCAC